>DAIDKJ010000024.1:249-12574 GCA_027450105.1 Ferrovum sp. | reverse complement strand
AGCGGCAGCCGTGGTGGTGACGTTTGTTGCAGCGGTGGCGGCTTTGCTTTGATCGATGCTCAATTGTCCATTGTCGATACTTACCGCTGTGGCATTACCTGCCGCGACATCTGCTGCCCACTTCGCCTGGTCAGCGGTAACAGCTTGCTGAGCGGCCGTGTTGGCGTTTACTGCTGCAGCGGCGGTTACCGCCGCCGCATTGGATGCGGCCAACAAGGTTGCCGGATTCCCGGCCTTTGCGGCGGCAGCCTGATCGGCAACCAAGGTGGCTTGTTCTGTGGGAATGGCGTTGACCGCGGCAGTTTCGGCAGTCACGGCGTTGGCGGCAGCAGCTTCTGCGCTGACAGCGGCGGCATGGGCCGTATTCCAGGCAGTTACGTAAGCAGGGGTGGCAATCGTCGTGCTGATGTTGCCGATGGTCGCATTGGAGGTTGTGGTCTGGCTGTAGTTGACCGCATTGGAAACCTGATTTTCCCAGCTGGTGGCAAAGGACCCATAGGTAGCATCGCTGGTCATCCCAGCAAATCCATTCAGAATGGTAATGATGGCCGCACCCTTGGCGCCGGCTGGGGTACCGCCCAGCACAGCCTGAATGTAGGCCTCTCCATTGGTTAGCGCGGTTCCGGTCAACCCCACGTTGGTGGCCACGATCTGAGCCACCTGCGCGTCGGTCATTCCGCCGAAATCGGCCGAGAAGACCTGGTCAGCAACGGCATTCAAACCCACAGAATTTACTGATGCCAACACCGAACTCATGCTGCCGCTACCCAGTACTTGACCGTACAGCGCACCGACAAAACGGGTAACTTCGACCTGATTAATTGAGATATTGATCATTCCCTAATCCTTTATATATGGTTGATTTTCGCTCTCTGCAGAAAGCCGAGTCTTTTCGTGACCGAACGCTCGGCCCGAACGTGTACCACACGTTCCGGCCCAGCATTCCGTGAGTGCATGATACGTCAATGTATAAATAGCGTGTGTGATTTCACGCACATATCAGCTTCATTTCAAGTCCTGGGTGGATTTTACAGAATTTCCTGACCAACGCAAGCCCATATAGAGCGCCCGGTTGGCCAATTCAAACAATTGAATGTTGGAATTCTGCTGTGATTCTTCCCAATAGCCAACCAGCGACCAGGCCGAAGACAGGAAATGCTGGTACTGCAATCGAAGGGCACGGCGCTGGATTTCCCGAGTCTGGCCACCCAATAGACTACTATAATTTTGATCATCATGAAGCCTGCTCCATTGGGTCACCACGGTCCACTCTCCACCCGCGGTTTGATGTGTTCCCATCGCTACCAGATCCTGACGCCCTTGATTCCCACCCAGGCGCTCGGCGTTATTTGCCTGATCTTGCCCCCACTGGCCCAGCACATTAGCCTGATAAGCGCCTTGGGCGCAACCAAAACCCATCTCGCCTCCCCGGTATACACCATCCAGTAGTGTAGCGGCTGGATAATGGCGCTGGCTGAGCAAAGCCCCCGTTTCTGCACGGCACGGCTGCCCGTACTCTACAAACAAATGCTCCGTGGTTTCCTGATAGAGGTCTTGCCCGCCCATCCACAGCGCATTGCGAACCACTTGCAGTCCCATGTCCCCGCCCAAGGCCGGATACCCCCAGGTAACCCCCATGTTCGACCACAGCAAGTTATCTGCAGGATGAGCAGGAGATTCACGAAAGCTGGTTTCTCCGCTAACACTCAACTGCCCCTCTCCCACTGCACGTACGCCTTGAATACTCACCGTATTAAGGTTGGCCACACCTGCTTGCACGCGCTCTGCTTCGGCCAGATTGATCGGCACATTGCCCCCCGGGAGGGTAAGCACCAAGGTTTGGCTGGCGGGCGCGCTATTAAGATTGGTCTCGGCGCCCATCAAGGACTGCACATAGCCGCTCCACTGCCAACCGGGAGTCTTTTGCCCCAGGGCGGTGGAAAGCCATTCATGCAGTGGGGCAGGGATGTCGGGGCGTTCCATCACCGTCTGTGCCAGGCTTTTGGCAGCGTTTTTTTCCCCCAGGGTTGCCAAGGCTTGGGCGTAGTCCAACTCAACACCCGGCAAATCAGGTTGCAGCAACAGGGCTTTCTCCAGCGCCACGGCCGCATCTTCAGGACGCTGCTGTTGCAGCAACAGGCTTCCCAGTCGCGCAAAATAGTCTGCCCGGGTACTACAGGCCTCATTGAGCAGCATCAATGCGGCCACGTCACCAGGCAGAGGGTTTGGGCATTCATTTCCAGCCCAAAGACGCTGACTCAACAGCAATCCTATTAAAATCCTACGCCAACTCAACCCGCTGCCCGTTCGTTTTCTGCTCCCAAAACCAGCCGCAGGTGTTGTTGATCAACCTCCACCGGATAGGCATACAGGGTTTGAGGCCGCACCAAACCGGGCAACAGAAACTCGCCCAAGGGCTGCAGGGGGGGGGACTGAGCGCTATACCCCGCCAGGGCCGGGCCCAGCAAAATGGGGTAACCCAGATCCCCAGTCAGTTTTTGCAGATTGGCTGCCATCGTCACGGTTTCTCCCAGCACGGTATGTACCCGGCGCGCCGCAGAACCAAAGGAGCCCATGAGCATCGTACCCAGTTCCAGGCCGATCCCCACGTCCAGCAGCGGAGTGCGCCGGGAGGATACGGTGGGCAGTTGCGCTGATAGACTGCGATACAGCTCCACCGCTGCGGCCAGCGACTGTGTGGCGGCGGCATGGGCTGGCAAACCCGTCCAGGTGGCCATGAGTTCGTCGCCCACCAACTGCTGGATTTCACCACCGTGCGCCCTTACGACCAGTTCGGCCGTGGTGTAAAACAGATGCAGCACCGTAGCCGTTTCTTCGGGAGGGCGCCCTTCGCAATAGGCTGAAAAATTGCGCAGGTCCGTCATCAACACCACTCCCTCACGTCGTGCTGCCTGAATCTGGGCGCTCGGTCCCCGCAAAGCTACTTCGCGGGCCACGGTTTCGGGCAGGTAACTGGCCAGGTTGCGGTATAAACGCTCCCGCTCAAAACGCACCCGCACCAGCTCTGCCGAACCCAATAGCGTGGCTGCCAGAACAGTAAACAAGCCTGGGGTCACCCATCCAAACCACCAGTGGCCCCATAGTAATAATAAGGTGTGAGCCCCGAACAACCCTCCTAGCAGCAGCACGGCCACGCCAGGAAGCAGCCAGCCGCTGCGCGGCTGGCGCAAGCCCGCCAACAGCACCAATCCCGCCAACGCCCCCGTCAACCAGGGCCAGAAACGAGCGGCTTGGGGCACATACGGCGTGCGCTCATCCAGCAGCGCCGACAGCACTTGGGCATGCACTTCCACACCGCCTACAGCCCCCCCCTGTGGCGTAGGCACCGCATCTGCTGCCCCCAAGGCCGTGGAGCCCACAATGACCCAGGCCCCCTTGAGCAGGGACCTGTCCACCTGATCATTCAAGATCTCTTTCGCAGAAATGGACAAGAAACCCGCACGCGGAACCTGGTAGGACACGCGCAATTGCCCTTGCTCTCCCAGCGGCACCCGCCAGTCCCCAGTCATCAACCACCACTGGGGCGCCAGCCAACCCTGCCCTGGCACTAAGCGTGGCTGGGCATCACTTTGGGCCAGCAGTCCCGCCAGGGGCAAAGCAGCGTAAGCTTGGTGGTCGTAGCACAGCAGTGCTGGAATCTGACGAATGCTGCCATCCGCATCGAGCAGTGGGGTGATATGGCCGACCGGCAATGTGGGGGGTAACAGTCCCGGCTCACTTCCCAGATAGCCCAAAGCGGCCATACTGGCCGCAGGGCAATTCTTCCAGGGCAGCGCCCCTTGCAACACCCCGCCACGCAAGGGGCCTTTTTCGGGATCGAGGGAAAAGAGCTGTGCCGCCACCGTAGGCGTGGCACTGCCCAGCCGCTGACGCAATTTCTGATCGCCAGAACGCTGGTCCTCAAACAATACATCCAGCAGTATTAGTCCCACCCCTGCCTCATCCAGGCGCTGCAGCAACTGCGCCATGCGCTCCCGTGGCCAAGGCCAAGGGCCCAGGGACTGTACCGAGGCTTCATCCACATCCACCACCACCACGCGCCGCTCCTGTTGATCTGCAGCGCCAAACCGCCAGGACAGTCCTCCGATACGTTCATCCCACTGAGACAGGGTAGTGCCACCCCACTGAATGATCAGTACCGTCAGCACCGTGGCCACAGCCAAGGCCATGGTGCGCAACGCTCTGGCTTGCATCCAGCGAGGAACGCTAGAGGTTGCCATGGCTCACCGTCCCCACAGGGTGGCCCCGGACAGGGCAGCCCCACTGGCATAAAAATGATTGAAGAAATAGCCCGCTTGCAGAGAATTGAAGGATACCGCACCAGCCACATGGGTATCCGCGGTACTGCTTAGAAACAACCCATTACTGGCATTGAGGGCACCACTGGCACTGATGGTTTGAGGCCCTGTCGCCATGGATGTGGCGCTAATTTGGGTGTTGAAGGTATTGCGGGAAAAATCCAGCGTCAGGCTACCCCCCTGAACGGTGGCTGGCGAATACAGATTCCCCGCTGAGCGGTAATAGGCTGTGCTGCTTTGCAGCGTAAAGCTGGCCTGACCAGTGAGCGTGGGTAGCAAATTGCTGCCCGTTTCATTGCGGAACAGAAAATAATACCCGTCTCCCACGGTGATCTGACGCCCCTGGAAAGCCGCCATGAAGGACTGGGTCAAGGCATCGCCGGGCAAAGCCTGGGTGGGCCAGCGCCCCCAGGTCAGATCGGACTGCTGCGGAACGAAGGCTGCCAAAGAAGTGGGTGCCTGGCTTTCGGCCAGGGGGTAGGTCACATTGCCGCTCCCCTGGCGTTCCTGTTGCATGACCGGTCGCAATTGGTCCGAACCCTTGAGGGTATTCAGCGGCTGAAAACCCGGTTCCGGGGCATTGTGATGATAGACCAGGGCCGTATTCGTCATGGTGGCGGTTAACTCGCGCGCCCGTGGGCTGGCGCAAGGGCCGAGGGCTGCTGCCGAACACTGGGCATCCAGTGGAGCCAATACGATGGCACCCTGATTGACCACCACCACCGTGCGCGTTGCGTCACTTAAGGTCGTAAAATCGGTACCCTTTACTCCGATAGCCACCAACGGCGTATTCAAACGAAAGCGTTCGTGAGCGGCTTGGGCGGCCGCTCCCGAGATAGCGCGCGCCACGCCCTGCTCGAGGGTAAATCTGACACTGGATTGAGCCGGATGAGCCCGGTCCACCCGGTATTCGTCCACACGCAACAGCGAATTGGGACGCACGCTGACCAGGGCGCCATCCTCAAAGCGAATATGCACATGGCCACTATCTCCGGTCTGGATCAAATCGCCCGCAAGAATGCCATCCCCCTTCTTGATGGGCTGGGATTGCCCCGCACGCTGCAGTTCGCTGGCGCCAATGGTCAAGGTTACCCGACCCACCTCCAGTACAGGCGCACAGCGCCCCACGGCCGCTATTGACAGCAGCACAGCCAATCCGAGTTGTAGCCACACGCCTAAGCGTTTCATGAAAAGTTTGCCCCGATTCTAACCGGAATCTTACAATACGCCAGTATGATACGATACGCCAGTTTCCAAGACCCCTCTGTGCGCTCGATCACATCCGATTCCCGTTCATGGCATCGTGCCCTATAATCGAAAGCCATGGCTGCCCACTTGCTGCTGCTACAGCAGTTTCCTCTCCTGAACTCCTTGCCCGTGTCCACGCTGCAGCAGCTTGCACCGGAAGCCTTGTTGCGCACCTTCAACAAACGTGAAATGGTGCTGGCAAAGGGCCCCACGTCGCCCTATCTGGGTTTTCTGCTGGAGGGACGTTTGCAGGCGCTGGACTTCACGCTGGACGGACGTGAGGTGGGTCTGTACTTCATCGAACCAAGTGATTATTTTGCCGAGCTCTGCCTGATCGACGAAGGGGCACAACCCGAGTTCGTCATTTCCCTGGAGCGCTCTCAAGTGCTGTTACTGCCGAACCCCGTGATGCGTCCGTTGCTATCCGCGCACCCTGACCTGTCCGCCAATATCAGCCGACGCCTGGCTGCACGCGTTCGCCAACAGATTCTTCAACGTCAGGTGCTGGCTTTAACCAACCCCCTGCAGCGCATTGCCGCTCAATTACAGATTTTGCTGCCCCCCGGAACCACTAACATTCAGGTTCAGGTACGCGCTCCAACCCATCAGGAACTGGCCATCATGGTCAACCTGACACGGGAAACGGTTACCCGCACCTTTCAATTATTGCACTCCCAGGGGATACTGACCCGGCTGGGGGATGAATTGGTGGTGGACCGCCTCAAACTGGGGGAACTGACCAAGGAAAAAAGCAAATGACTCAAGACGTCTCCCCAGTATTGATCCGCCTTGAGCAGATCAGCAAGCATTACGACTTGTTCGACACCCCTGAAGACCGCCTGAAGCAAATCCTGTTTGGCCGTTGGCGCCAATGGGGGCGCCGCTTCCACGCCACCCGCAATGTGAGTCTTGAGGTGCGCCGGGGCGAAGTGGTAGGCATCATCGGACGTAATGGTGCCGGTAAATCCACGCTGTTGCAGCTGATTTGCGGCACCCTCACCCCCAGTTCCGGAACCCGACAAGTAACCGGACGGATTGCCTCCTTACTGGAACTAGGGGCCGGTTTTAATCCTGATTTCAGTGGTCGGGAAAACATTCATCTCAACGCCGCAATTCTGGGACTTTCCGCTGAGGAAATTCGCGAACGCTTTGACGATATTGTGGCCTTTTCAGAAATTGGCGAGTTTCTTGACCAACCCGTCAAGACCTATTCCAGCGGCATGTACATGCGTCTGGCTTTTTCTGTGGCCGTGCATGTGGACCCAGATTTGGTCATCATCGACGAAGCTCTGTCCGTGGGGGATGGGCAGTTTTCTCGCAAGTCCTTCGAGCGCATCATGGCCTTGAAGTCCGCTGGCAAGACGATTTTGTTCTGCTCCCACTCCATGTACCAGATCGAAGCCCTGTGCGACCGGGCCCTGTGGTTGGAACAGGGCGAAATTTGGCAACTGGGAAAACCCGCCGACGTGGTGGCGGCCTATAACAGTTTTCTGCTGCGCCGCGAACAGGGGGCCCAAACGGCCCCCGACGCTGCGCCCGATCCCCCCCCCCACCGCCGCCTAACCCCGCTGCGCCAGCCGCGCGGGCGGTGACCTGGTTTGAATCGGTCCAACTACGCCGTGCGCAAGGCCCCTGGTCCCGGGAAGTGCATGTATCCTGGGGCGAAGACCTCGGTGTGCGTATCCGTCTGCATGCCCAGCCCGGACTACCGGCCCCGGTGGTCGGTTTGATTATTTTAACCGAAGACCGGCGCTTTATATCTTCATTTGGCACCCATTTTTCCGGAATTACACCCTTATTGAACCAACAGGGCGATGCCGAGCTATTTTTGACCCTCCCGGCTTTGCCGCTGCTCAAGGGCTCTTATCAGATCGACGCCTTTTTGCTGGACGAATCGGGCGTTCACATCTATGAAAGCGCGCACGCGTGCGCCCAACTGCATGTCACTCAACCAGGCTTGGAGCTGGGACTGGTCACCCTGCAACACCATTGGGATCATCATGACCACGAATTCCTCTGATTCGTCTCGGCCCTGGCGCGTCGGCTCTGTAACTCCTGATCAAGCCCCAGCCATGCGGGAGCTGTTTGTACAGTGCTTTGACCAGCCTTTGAGCCCGGCCCAGTGGAACTGGAAATATGGAAACAGGCAAGGATTGGCCAGTGGCGCCTGGCTGGCGGATGGGCAATTGATCGCGCACTACGCCGGCTTTCCCCGACGCGTGGTGGATGCCGGGCAAGATCGATTAGCGGTGCAAATTGGCGATGTCATGGTCCATCCCAGCGAACGCGGACGTCTCATGCGCCACAGCCCCTTCTATCAGGTGGCGGCTCATTTTCTGGAACAGAACGTAGGTACGCGAGCACGGTTTTTACACGCCTTCGGGTTTCCCAACGAGCGTGCACTCCGGCTGGGCGAACAGTTGGGTTTATATGCACCGGTGTGCCCCGTCATCCAACTGGTTTGGTCACGCCCGGATGCATTGCCGACTCTATCCCGCTGGCAGCAGTGCATCACGCTCACCTCCAACGATCTATATCGAGCCGATAGTCTGTGGAGCCAGATGCGACGTGATTTTACCGATGCCTTGCTCGGGGTTCGGGATGCCGAGCGACTGCGCCAACGCTATGTCAACCACCCGGACCAGCCCTATCAGGTGCATGGGATACGCCATCGGCTTACTCGACGTTTTTTGGGAATCGTGGTAACCCGCCTTCATGCTGAGCGTCTGGAATGGCTTGATCTGGTGGCACCACGCAGCACCTGGGACGAGTGCGCTTGGGCCGTATGCGCCTTGGCTCGCTTGCATCAACGTCCCGTGGTTACCCTGTGGATGACCGAACCCTTTGCCGCGCTATTTACCCTGCCGCACCGGCGCGAGGCGCTGGCAGTGCAGGTTCCTTGCAATATTCACACCCCAGGACCGGCGCCCGATACCGTTCGAGGCCGCTGGTTACTCACCGGAGGCGACACAGATTTCCTATAGCGCATTACAGCACATCGGCAAAACCCGGGCGTAACAGACGAAAGACCCAAGCTCCAGCCAGGGCCACTACGATGCCCGCTACAGCCTGTGGCCACAGGGTCGGCCAATGGGGAACCTGACCCAGAAACAACACCCCGCGAGTGGCTTCGATCACGCCGGTCAAGGGGTTGCACTGCATCAGTACTTGCAGGCGCTCAGGCACGGCACTGAGGGGAAAGAACACCGGACTTAAAAATTGCAGCAAGGTAATCACCAGTCCCAAAATCTGGGCAATGTCCCGAAGGTAGACCCCCACAGCGCTGAGCATCCAGCCCAGCCCCAAGGCCCAGGGCAGCAGCGGTAGCCAGACCAGTGGCAACAGTAGCCAGAGCAATGTCGGTGCAACCCCATTCAACATACAGGCCAGTAGCAACAAGACCCCGGTGGGCAAGGCGAAGATCAACGCCGCCAGCAAATTGGTCCAGGCCAACAACTCCAAAGGAAAAACCACTTTCTTGACCAGATTTGGTTGCTCCAGAATGAGGTGGGGAGATCGAGACAGTACCTCGGACACAAAAGAAAAGACCCACAGCCCGGCAAACAGATGCAAGGAAAAATCCAGGCCGGTATCGGCTCCACCTTCCCAACGCACCTTAAACACGTGACGAAACACCAGACTGTACACCACCAACATCAGCAGCGGCGTCAGCAGACTCCACAATACGCCCAGGCGTGCACCTCGGTAGCGGGCCAGTACCTGACGCTTAACCAACTGGCCCAGCAGGTCGCGCCGGGCAAGGGGCCAGAATTCCTGCCATCCCCTCATGAGCCGTGCCACCGGTTAACCAACCAGCGCAGGGGGGCTGTGATTCGCCAACTGCTGGACTGGAGCAGACTGTGCAATTGTGCGTTCAGAGAGTGGACTTGTTGCCGTGCTTCGGTATGCTGCCAGGTCATATCCTGCAATTGTGCGGCGAGCTTTTCAACCTGCTGCAGCGTTATTCGCAGCCGCTCCTCTGTGCCTGCAAGCTGTTCCTGGGTGAGCTTCAACCCAGCCTGCAACGTGCTGCGCTCTGATTGCAAAGCCTGTACAGTTTCCTGCATTCGAAGTTGCTGGGCTTGTAGTTCATCCAGTTCTTGGCGCAGTACCATCTCACGCCGAACCTGGGGCGCTGCCTGCAACAGGGCGCGTTGATGCTCACTGGCGTGCAACGAACAGGGATCCAAATCCAGTTGCTGCCGCCCAAACACACAGAGCGCTTCGCTGGCCAGGACAAACGGCGGCAGCGTGTAACTGCGAAATACGTTGAGGGCATCCACCTGCTCAGCGTAGCGTTGACGCGCCAATTGGGATGTAAAACAGTGCATGGCTTGCCGCTTTTGGTCACGTACCGAGGTAATGTCCACCAGTCGGTTAGGGCGTTGCGGCACCCCCACCTCGTAGGTGGCCAGTCGGACCTCCTCGGGCAAGCGGCGCAACAGTTCCAAAGCCATCTGCGCCGCCGCAAAATGATCCGGATGAATTTCCCAGGGGGACGGGGCATAAATCAGATCTACTTGACGTTCCCGAGCTATTTTCTCCAGAGTGTCCATCAAAAACCCCGCCTCGTCTAAATGACGATCGGGATGATTGAGCGATTCCAGGGTATAACCCAGCAACTCCGCAGCGGCCTGGCTTTCCCGCAAACGCTGACAAGCATAGTCTTGATCACTTTGTCCGCCGTCCCCATTGGTCAGCAACAGCACGTGAACCAACTCTGAGCGCTGACGGTGCAAAGCCAGACACCCACCGCAGCCGAACACTTCATCATCGGGGTGCGGCGCCAGCACCAGCACGGAACTGGCCGAAGGAACCAAACTGGCCTGATAGGGCAGAAACCAGTTCTCCATGCTGTCAGCTCAGCCCGTTCGGTGCAAGCGCCAGCGCGCTGCGAGGCGAAACAACAACGGATAAATCCTTCCAATCCCGGGCAAGAACAGCACCTTTCGACGCCAGGTGGCACGGGGAATGGTGACCAGATACAGATCGCGCCCGAGCACCTCCGCCATTCTGACCACCTCGGGCGGCGAGAGCGTCAGCTTGACTTGGGCATTTTTGGCTTGTGCCTTGGCATAATAATTATCCAGGGCTTGCTGACGTCCCCGGGCAATCATGGGGTCGGCAGGTACCCGATACAAGGATGTGACCTTGGGTACCCAACCAAAGGGGTGTTCCTGGGTATAGCGAATCCACAGGTTCCAGTCTTCCAGGTTATCCAGTTCGGTATCCAGCCCCCCATATTGCTGGTAGAGCGAACGTCGAAACAGCACGGCCTGAATCGGCATGAAGTTATGGTGCCAAAGAATGGCCCGCTCGAAGGGTTGGCGATGAATGACCTGATGCAGTTTCTCTTCGTAGTGAAGCGGATCCAGTCCATGCACCCGGGTTTCCACCTGAAAGGCCCAGGCATAAACGCCTCCCCATTGGGGCGACTGGTACAAAGCCTGTACCAAGATTTCTATGTGATCGCCGTAGAGCAGGTCGTCATCATCCAGAAAACAGCAATACTCCCCCTGGGCCAGCGCCAACGCCCGATTGCCTGCCGCACAGCGCCCCATGTTGTCCAGAGGGACATAGGTCACGCACTCCAAACGCCCCGAGGCTTCCAACTCGGCCAAACGCGTTGCTGCCGTATGCCCCCCATCTTCCACCACCACCAGCTGGATGCGCGGGTAGGATTGGTTCACCACCGACTGAATCGACTCGGCCAGCCATCCCTGACGTCCCGGCATGGTGCGCACCAACACACTAACCAAGGGCAAGGCGCTCCGATCGGCAGGAAGAGCCGCCGCCGCGTGAAAGGCGCCATCGCGAATAAACTCGTAATCCAGGCCACGAAAGGGGAAGGAGGCCTGGCTGCGTTTGCGCGTTGCCAGGAAAAAAGGGGCCAGTACGCACAGCTTAAAAAAATTTCGTACCAATCCCCATCGCTGACGGGGAAAATTCTGGGGTAAGAGCAGCAAGGACAAAGTCAAGGCAAAAGCATTCAGCGCTTCAAGGGGGGTTCCAAAGCGACAGCGAATCAGGGCATTTGCAAGGGTGCTCCCCAAAAACTGGGCCGGCTTGATTTGCCCCGCCGATTCGTAGGTATAGTGCCAAACGCAGGCGCGCGGCACATAGCGCAGCCGCCAACCTTGATCGCGCAGCCGGTAGGAGAGTTCCACGTCCTCCCCATACAGGAATAACCGAGGTTCAAACCCCCCTACCCGACGCAGTGCGTCAGCCCGAAACATCACACAGGCCCCCGAAACCCAGAGGGTATCCCCATGGGCCGGATGATAATGCTTGGGGTGCTCGTAAGGCTTTTGGCGACACTCCCAGGCTACCACTCGAGGGTCGTCGGCTTGCGCTGTAGCGAGTAACTCAGTTAGCGTGTGGGTCTCAAAGGTAAGGTCCACATTGGTAACCAACAGATAGTTGCTTCGGCATTCGGCCAAGTTGGCGTTATGCCCCTGGCCAAAGCCCACGTTAGCCCCTCGTTGCAGAGTCACCGATGCATAGTGTTGACGCAAAACGGGCAGTTGCTGCTCTAGCCACTCAGGCGTGCCATCCATCGAACCATTATCGCGCAGATGCAAATGGACCGTGGATAGGGGAAAATCCTGAGCGCGCAAACTGTCAAAAAAAACCGGCAGCCATTTCAGGGACTGGTGGGTCACGATGGACAGATCCAGTTCCGGACATACGCTCTGGTTCATGAAGTTTTCCAGCAGCCTTGGCAAAAATCGGGAAAAATGCCGTTCCACAGATTGAAT
>DAIDKJ010000024.1:0-239 GCA_027450105.1 Ferrovum sp. | reverse complement strand
CAGACAAAATGTTCGGCAACGCATGGCGGGTTAAATTCCAACGCTCGCTTTGCGGCGTCTTGACCTGACAGCAGGGCGTTACATCGCCGCTGAGCAAGGAATAGATCCATTTCTCGTTACAATGAGGGCGCAACCCATTACCACCGCTATTGTCGTTGAGAGGGATCTGTTCCTGTTGGCAAAATGTAGCGACTGATTCTAGCACGCCCAGGGCCTGCCGACTGTCCCGGGCGATGGCT
>DAIDKJ010000023.1 GCA_027450105.1 Ferrovum sp. | reverse complement strand
CTCAGCCGTCGGCAGGAGCCCGCCCATGAGCGCGACCGCACGTGCCCTGGCGGGCCAGACCGCCTTCGTCTCGGGCTCGACCGCCGGCATCGGCCTGGCGATCGCCCAGGCCCTGCTGGCCGACGGCGACCCCGATTTCGTCTGCCAGGAGAAGTGACTCATGCTGGATATACAGGTATTACGCACGGATCTGGATACTGTGCTAGAGCGTTTGGCAACCCGCGGATATTCATTCAACGCCATTCAATTTCGGGAATTGGAGGAAGCGCGCAAGCACATTCAAACGCGCACCCAGACGTTGCAAGCCGAACGCAATCAACTCTCCAAATCTATCGGCATTGCCAAGGGACAAGGGGGCGAAACCAGCGCCCTGATGGGGGCTGTGGCCGACATCAACCAGGCATTGAAAAACGACGAAATCCAACTGCAGGCCATTCAGCAGCAACTGGAAACACTGCTGCTCGATTTACCCAATCTGCCCCATGACAGTGTTCCGGTAGGACATTCCGAACAAGATAATGTGGAGATGCGGCGTGTGGGAGTTCCCAGGGCAATGGATTTTCCGGTGCGCGATCATGTGGATTTGGGGGAAGGTTTGGGATTGCTGGATTTCGAGAGCGCCAGCAAACTGGCTGGCGCTCGTTTTGCTGTGATGAAGGGCGAGCTTTCCAGGTTGCACCGGGCGTTGGCGCAATTCATGCTGGATGTGCATACACGGGATCATGGCTACACCGAAATGTATGTCCCTTACATGGTCAATGCAGAAACGCTTCGTGGCACTGGACAATTACCGCGCTTCGAGGCGGATTTGTTTGCAGTGCCCCGCGAGCAGGGAAACCACTATCTGATTCCTACAGCGGAAGTTCCACTGACTAATCTGGTGCGCAATGTTATTTTGAAGGAACAGGATTTGCCGTTACGACTCACCGCTCACACCCCGTGCTTTCGTTCCGAGGCGGGCTCCTACGGCAAGGATGTGCGAGGGTTGATCAGGCAGCACCAGTTTGACAAGGTGGAATTGGTGCAAGTCGTTCATCCGGAACGATCCTACCAGGCCCTGGAAGAACTGACAGCCCATGCTGAAAGTATTTTGCAACGCCTGCAATTACCCTATCGGGTCATTGTGTTGTGTACCGGAGATATGGGAGCAGGCTCAAGCAAAACGTACGATATCGAAGTCTGGTTGCCAGCCCAGAAAACATATCGGGAGATTTCCTCCTGTAGCAATTGCGAGGCGTATCAGGCACGTCGAATGCAAGCGCGGTTTCGCAATGCAAACAACAAGAACGAACTCGTGCATACGCTCAATGGCTCTGGTGTGGCTGTGGGCCGGGCCTTGGTGGCGGTGCTGGAAAACTATCAAAATGCAGATGGCTCCATTACGGTACCGGAAGTGTTGCGGGCTTATATGGGTGGGCGTGATCGTATCGAGCCCTGACGGTACGGCGCTTCGAAGCGCGTTAGAATGTCATAGTAACTGCGCACGTTCTCTACAAAATTGACAGGTTCTCCTCCTCGTGCAAAGCCATACCGGGTATGCACGTAAGTCGTGGGTGTGCTGAGGAGGGGAAGCATGGTTTTGACGTCATTCCAGGCATCGGGGTTGAGGTGGTTTTGTCTGGCCAGGATGCGGGCATCTTCCACGTGAGCGTACCCTACGTTGTAAGCGGCCAGCGCCATCCAGGTCCGGTCTGGTTCTGGGATTCGACGCGGCACCAAATCACGTAACTGCTGCAAATACAGTGCGGCTGCAGGGATGGCTTGATCCGGGTCGGTGCGATCGGTTACATGCAGACGATCTGCGGTATCTGCCGTGAGCATCATGATGCCCCGCACGCCTGTCGGCGAAATGGCTTCCTTGTCCCAACGGGATTCCTGATAGGCCATGGCAGCCAATAATCGCCAGTCCAGAGTGGTCAACAGTTGAGCCTGCTTGAAGACTGGTTCAAAGTGGGGTAATCGCGAGACGATTTTTTGTAGAAACGCGCTGGAATCCTCATGATCCAGCGCGTTCACATGACCATAATAGCGTTCCAGCATGCGCGTCAAATTTCCTGTGCGATCGAGACCTTGCAAAAACTCACAGGCCTTTTCGTACAAGGGATCCGCAGAAGAATTGTTGGTGATGCGGGGGAAAGCCCAGGAAACCGGTTCTTCTTTTCCCAAGTCGAATGCTACAGTCAAATCCGGATAATAATTTTGAGCAATGGCGATGGTATTGGAATCACTCAAGGCATATTGAATGCTCCCTTCAAAAACCCGTTGCATCAGTTCCAAATCCACATCCCCCCTGGGAAATGATTTCCAGTTCAACCCGGGGTAGCGCGTATGCAGGCCATTGAGCAAGGCCAGATGTTCGGGGTGGGGCACTACCCCCAACGTTTTTCCAGCAAGGTCAGCCAGTGTGGTGGGTGCGTTTCCCAAAGCGGCGTTGTACACGATTTGCGGGCGTGTTTTCTGGTAGGCCGGCGTAAAGGAAAACTGATCTTTCAGGGTTGTTGACAGGGGGACTGCCGCTGCGGCGAAATGCGCTTGCCCTTCTTTCACTGCAGTCAGCACTTGCTCCAGATTGTCCAGGACCAAAAACCGAACGGGTTTTCCCAAGCTGGCGCCAAATTGCAGCGCCAGGTCATGTTCCAGGCCAACGGTTCGGCCATCAGGCTGAGTCAGGAAGGTGGTGGGCCCTAAGCGGGTGGCCACGACAATTTCACTTAATGCAGACAAATCCGTCGGGGTGGGTGCTGGCGCGCTCTGCTTCAGGGTCAGGGCGCCATCCCGATCCGTTGTGTGCAAGGTGGACCATAGTACCAACGCGACCGTCAGCGTAAGCAGTAGGGCCAGAGTTCGTTCGGGCCAGGCCAGCGCAACGCGCAGCAACCAATGTCCCAAAGTGTGGTGCGAGGGCTGTGGTAACATTTCCCCGGTTAGCTCAGTGAACGTTCATCATGCCTACATGCGTTGCCATTCTACCTGCTGCGGGCTCGGGATCGCGGTTCGGATCGGCCTTGCCCAAACAGTTTACCCTGCTTGGGCAGGATATGCTTCTGGTGCATACCCTGCGAGCGCTGTTGCAAGAACCCCGTATCGGCAGAATTCATGTGGTGCTGGAGCCAGAGCATCAGCATCTCATCCCCTGGTCCCAGTGGCAAGGCAGGGTTCAGCCCTGTCCTGGCGCTGGAGCATCGCGCGCCGAAACCGTGCGTAATGCCGTGGAACATTTACTGCAGCACTATCCCGCGGACACGTGGGTAGTGGTTCATGATGCCGCTCGGCCCTGCGTATCGGCAAGCGCGCTGGCCCGTCTGCTCGATGCCCTGTGGAATGATCCTGTGGGCGGATTGCTGGCCATTCCAGTTGCCGACACGCTCAAACGCCAGCAACAAACGCTGCGGGTTTTGACGACGGTGGATCGATCCGGTTTATGGGCGGCTCAGACGCCCCAAATGTTTCCGTTACAACTGCTGGCAGATGCCCTCCAACGAGTCCCACGCATCGAACAGGTAACCGACGAGGCCTCCGCGATCGAAGCAATGGGATTGCAGCCTTTGCTGGTCATGGGGGAAAGTACCAACATCAAGGTAACCTATCCGGCTGACCAGCTTCTGGCTCAATGGCTATTGCTTCAAGGACAAAGCGAGATGACCCGGGTGCCGGATCTGGCGTACGAAGGAACACTCAGCAATCCCAGTTCCCGTGACGGGCGTCATAATCGTGACTGACTTGACGGATGACGCCATTCAAATAAGAATGTTCCTATAAGAACACGAGATCGATCCTATGATCTTTCAGAACTGCCCCCCTCTTCACGGCAGCGCCTGAGTAAATCCCAACCACCATTGTCAACACACATCCTTCGGGGACCCCTATGAACCACGTATCCTCCAGCACTGCCTTGCCTCATGCTCGCCATGATCTATCAATCCATGCCCTTGTCCTTGCTGGTGCCGGCCTGCTCCTGGCCAATGGCGTGCATGCGGCAGGCCCAACCGGGCCAGGCGATGACTACATCATCTACTCTCCAAAAATCACCCAAGGCCAAACCGAGGTGGAATTGCGCGGATTCAATACGCGTGATGCCAATGCTGCCATTGACCGCTCGGGGGTGTTTGGTGCTGCCTTGGCCTATTCGCCCACCGCATGGTGGAAAACCGAAATTTACTCGGGGCCCTACAACTATGCTCCTGCTCTGGGAACCCATCTGGGCGGTGTCGAATGGGAAAATTTTTTTAATGTGGGCAGTCAGGAGGAATACGGAGCAGATCTGGGTTTCATGGCCAATTATGCACGCTATAACGCGAGTATCTATTCCAATGCTGTGGAGGTGGGCCCCATGGTGCAGCGCGAAACCGAATCAACACAGCAGCGCATGAACCTGATCTGGCAGAAAACGGTGGGGGTCGATCTGGTGGGCAAGTTTGATTTTCGGGCCACGTATACCGCAGGGTATATCGTCAATGATGCCTTCGTTCCTGGCTTCGAGGCTTACTATCGCCCGGCTGATAATTCCAATCAACTGGGTCCTGGTTTTTCCGGTGAATATCATTTGGGTCATACCCAGACCCTGGAATACAGTACCGCATTGTTATACGGACTCAATAACGGCGCTCCTGCGCATGTTTTTGTGTTTCGGGTCTCTAGTGTATTCTGACCGTTTGGCGTTTCCAGGAGAGGTTCATGATTCCCGCGCGTGAAATTTTCAAGGCCTACGATATTCGTGGCATCGTTGATCGCACTCTCACCCCTGCCGGAGTTGAACTCATCGGCCAGGCCATCGGCTCGGAGGCACAGGCACGGGGGCTGGATACCATCGCCATTGGTCGAGATGGACGACTGTCAGGTGCTGCATTGAGCGCTGCCTTGGCACGAGGCCTTCAAGCCAGTGGCATTCACGTGGTGGATGTGGGGATGGTGGCAACCCCCATGCTGTACTATGCGGCCGAGCAGATTGCCCGATCCTCGGGGGTCATGGTTACCGGCTCGCATAATCCCCCCGAATACAACGGCCTGAAAATGATGTTGGGTGGTGACACCCTTGCGGGCGAGTCGATTCTTGCACTGCATCAACGTCTCGTTTCTGGGCAATTATTAACGGGTTCGGGAAATTATCGCCAAGACGACGTGAGCGAAAGTTATCTCCAACGGATCGCCTCCACGGTCAAACTCGCTCGTCCACTGCGGATTGTGGTGGATTGTGGCAATGGAATTCCCGGGCGATTTGCTCCCGAACTCTACCGTCGCATGGGCTGTACCGTGGTGGAGATGTACTGTGAAGTGGATGGGTCCTTCCCTAACCATCACCCTGACCCCTCGCAGCCAGAAAACCTGCGAGATCTGCAGGCGGCTCTGGCTCGGGGGCATGGTGAGATTGGGTTGGCCTTTGATGGTGATGGAGACCGCTTGGGTGTGGTCACTCGTCAAGGTGAGGTGATTTTTCCCGATCGTCAGCTCATGTTGTTTGCTGCCGATGTGTTATCCAGAAACCCTGGGGCCGAGATCATTTTTGATGTGAAATGTACGCGTAATTTGTTCTCTTGGGTGCGTCAGCGGGGCGGGAAACCGACGATCTGGAAGACTGGGCATTCCCTGATCAAAGCCAAAATGAAAGAAACCGGGGCCTTGCTGGCGGGCGAGATGAGTGGGCATGTGTTTTTCAAGGAACGTTGGTATGGGTTTGACGATGGATTGTATGCGGGAGCCCGTTTGCTGGAGATTTTAAGTCGTGTGGCGGATGTGAGTGTGCCTTTGGAAACATTGCCCGATGCGGTGACGACTCCCGAATTACACCTTCCCCTTCAGGAAGGAGAGAATTTTTCCATCATCGAGCAACTTCAAAAAACGGGC
Organism: Ferrovum sp.; assembly: GCA_027450105.1. Classification (GTDB taxonomy): domain Bacteria; phylum Pseudomonadota; class Gammaproteobacteria; order Burkholderiales; family Ferrovaceae; genus JAJZHV01. Next base: position 6,740 of record DAIDKJ010000023.1, on the reverse strand, counting down.
TACTTCCCCGGGGCCCAGGATATCATGACGCTCGATGGGGTACGGGTGGAGTACTCCGATGGGTTTGGCCTTGCACGTTCCAGTAACACCACGCCGGTGATCGTGCTGCGTTTTGAAGCCGATGATGCGCTTGCCATGGCGCGCATCCAGGAAGACTTCAAGCGCGAAATTCTGAAGATCACCCCTCGAGCCCGTCTGCCTTTTTGAGAGGACGGAAACGCCCGCACAGGAGGAGCAAGCGCCGCGACCAGGCTCATGCGGCCATGAGCAAACAAACAGCCAGTGCTGCAATGCCTTCGCCGCGTCCGGCAAAACCGAGATATTCCGTCGTGGTTGCCTTCAGATTGAGGCAATCACTCGTTACGTGCAGATCGGCGCTCAGCAATTGAATCATGCTGGGCAGATGGGGGGCCAGGCGTGGAGCTTGGGCGATGATGGTGGCGTCCAGGTTGCACAGAATATAGCCGGCTGCATGAATCTTCTCGCGTACGGAACGCAGCAACACCCGACTATCGATATTTGCATAAAGCGCATCGCTATCAGGGAAGTGCTGGCCGATATCGCCCAATGCCGCGGCCCCCAGTAATGCATCACACATGGCATGAATCAGTACATCGGCATCCGAGTGTCCTTCCAGACCTCGATCAAAGGGAATGTGAACCCCGCCAATGATCAACGGTCTATGGGGGACCAATGCATGCACATCAAACCCTTGACCGATACGCATCATGCAATTTCTCCTCGCTGACAAAGGCATTATTCCAGGGGTTGGGTCGAATCATGCGCCTCACGATAATGCACCGCAGCGCGCTGTAGATGACAAAGCAATTCGTAGGCGATGGTATCGGCGTTTTGTGCTACCTCTGCAACGGATATGCGCGATCCCCATAATTCAACCGGCGAGCCTACTCCCAGATGCGGGTAATCGCTCAGATCCACACTGAGCATATCCATCGAAACCCGACCGATCAGGGGTACTCGCACTTCGCCTACCAAAACCGGCGTGCCTTGTCGGGCACTGCGGGGATATCCATCGGCATATCCGCAGGGAACGATGCCGGCGCGTGTAGGTCGAGTGGCGGTAAACAAGGCCCCATAGCCCACTGACGCTCCAGGGGGAACTTGATTGATGGCGGTGATCCGGGAAGTCAGCGTCATGACGGGTTGCAGGGGCTGTCGTTGGGGAACGGTGGGTGCTGCCGGATCGACACCGTAGAGCATCAAACCGGGTCGGCCCCAATCGCCCCGGACAGCAGGATAGCCCAGAATGGCACCGGAATTACACAGGCTGGTTTTTACCTGCAAGTCCGGTAAAGGGGGCAGAGAGTGTAAAACCCGTTGCAACTGCTGCAGGGGTTGTTCCAGAGCCTGTGGGTGTTGGCCATCTGCATGGGCAAAGTGGGTCATGAGTGTGAGACGGCGGATTCCCCTTTGACGATACAAGCGTTCTACCAGTTCCGGGATGTCCTGCGGAGGAAAACCCAGGCGGTGCATGCCAGTATCCACCTTGATCCAGAGCGCGTCGAAAGAGGCCGTTGGATCTTGAGCCAGCCAATCCAGCTGTTGGGCAGTGTGGAATACCGGAGTCAATCCATGGGCAATGGCTTCGGGCAATTCCGCTGCTTCAAATAGTCCTTCCAGCAGCACGATGGGAAGTCTTATGGTGGCTCGCCGCAATTGCAAGGCCTCTTCCAGTGTGGCGACAGCAAATCCATCAGCCAGTTTGCCTAGAGCCCGGGCGCAGGAGACGGCCTGATGACCATAGGCATTGGCTTTGACGACAGCCAACAGGTGCCCGCCATGGAGCGTTTGTGCCAACCGGAAATTGTGCCGCAAATGGTCCAGATCGATCGTGATGGCGGTGGGGCGGGTCATGCGTGGCAAGGGTAAGAAAGCAGTCTTGCCATTGTAAAGCAAGTTCGGCAGCCCATGTGATGATCCTACCCTCGTCCTGTCATTGCAGCAGATAAAAATTGCACTGTTGTTTGTAGGGGTCCAAGGTGCTGGTCGGGCTACCATGCCCTCATGCAACCAGTAGACAACCACTTCAATGCACTGCTTCAGGAGGCTTGGGGAAATCTGCGTCCCCTTCTGGCCGATCCTGACATTCGGGAAATCATGGTGAATGCTCCCCATGTGGTCTGGGTTGAGCAACAGGGTCTCATGCATCCGGTGAGTGCCCAATTCTCTTCTCAAGCGACGTGGAATCTCATCCAGATTCTGGCTTGTTTGTGCGAACAGAGTCTGGACACTCAGGACCGCGGGGTATTGATGGATGTGGCTCTACCGCAACTCCGGATCTCTGTGGTGCGTCAACCCATTGCGGTTCGTGGCCATGCGCTATGTATTCGCAAACATGCACAAACCAGTCGACCACTCACGGATTACCTGGCTTCTGCTCCGGTAGGTGATTTGTCTGGTGTTGTTTCTCCAGCACCAGAAACTTCGATACAGAAGTTTTGCGCCGCCAACGATGTGGCGCCTTCGGCCTTGGACATCCTGGTGCCCTGGATCGAGCAACGGCGTAACATTTTGGTGAGTGGGTCTACGAGTAGTGGCAAAACCTCCTTTCTCAACGCTCTGCTGGCGTTACTGCCTGCTGAAGAACGTGTGATCACCATCGAGGATACCTGCGAACTGCACCTGGAACAGGCTAACTGCGTGCTATTCGAAGCGAACGAATCCCTGTCGATTTCCATGCGTGATCTGGTTCGTCAATCCTTGCGTTTCCGCCCCGACCGGATCGTGGTTGGAGAAGTGCGGGGTAAGGAGGCTTTCGACTTGCTGCAAGCCATGAATACAGGACATGCCGGCTGTATGGGGACACTGCATGCCAACAGTGCCGAAGACGCTCTGCTCCGCTTGGAGCAGATGGTCCTGCTGCAAGGCGGCCAATGGCCTCATGCGGCCATCAAACAACAAATCGCTGCTTGTATCGATGGTGTGGTGCACCTGCATCGTCATCGGGGCAAACGTCAGATTGCACAGATCATTGAAATCAGGGGGTATAACAATGGAAATTATGAAATTGAACAAAAAATGTTCTCGTGATTTTTTTCGGCAGCGTCCGCTGTGTGTTTTGGGGTTGGCCCGATGTGCCCGGAAACCTCCATGTTTCATGGGGGCTTTCCGGTTGCATAAACTCGTTGCTTCCCGTTCTCTGGGTGTGGCCCGAATGCTGGCATCTTTTTGTGATCGGTTGCCCGGTGGAATAAAGCACCCCCGAGCGGAGCGCAAAGTCGTGACTTGTTCGGATCTGGCACAAGGGTCAACACTTCCCTGTGAAGACTGGAGAGCAGGATATGTGGAAACCATGGTGCAGGGATTTTTGTGGATACTGCTCTTCAGTTCCACCCTGGTGTACGCGGTGTATACGCCCATGCCCTGGGAGGGGCCCATTTGTGCAGTAGCCAGCAGTCTGAAAGGTCAGGTGGCTGTGGTTTTGTCGGTAGTTGCCACCATCATGATTGGCATCATGTTCATGTATGCGGAAACCGGCGGGATCGTGGCTCGTATTGCAAGCTGGTTATTGGGCATGTCCTGTGCGCTTTCTGTGGTTAGTATCATTACGGCCTTGTTTCCGGGTGTGGCCATTCCGGGTTGTTTGTAATGGGCGCACAACATCAAAGAGTCAATCGCTTGCACGGGGCATTGGTGGAACCACTTCTGATTGCCGGTGTTGAAAAACCCTTTGCCATTGTCAATGCCACCATCGCCATTGCCCTGGTGGGAGACCTGCATCTCTATGGCTGGATTCCCCTGGCTGTTCTTGCCCATCTGGTGTTGCGGCGGATTACACAGGACGATCCCTTTACCCGCCAAATCTATGTGAAATATAACCAGCAGGGCGATCGCTACGAGCCCTGGCCGCATGTGCGCGGATACCGTGGCCGACGTCCCGAGGGGTTTGGACGGAGTATGGCATGCTGAACTTGCGACGCAAGGCACTGGGACTGGAAGACCAGGCACGAGGGTTGGCAGAAATTCTGCCCTGGCTGGTGCAGATTACCCCAGGAGTCATTTTGAACAAGGACGGTAGCTTGATGGCCACGTTCTTTCTGGAGGGCATGAATGTGGAAGGCTGTGATGGCACCACGCTGGACCGGGAAGTGGATCGGCTGGAGCAGGCTTTAAGACATTTCGATCAGCGTATCACCTTGTGGTCCAGCGTTTTGCGACGCGCTACAGATCATTATCCGGAAGGATCTTTCGCAAATACCGCCAGTGCGCAAATAGATGAATTGCATCGCCGCGCCATGGCCAGTAAACAGCGCTACTTGAATCGTCATTTCTTGAGCATCCTCTGCGCCCAGGAGCAATCGCGCGCTGGCTTTTTGAACCATCTGGTCCGCTCGGGAGGCGATTCTTCCGGCACTTTGCAAAACCCGGACCTCGAGGGATCAGAACCGACCCCTGAAGGAGTCTGGGAGTCCTTGCGACATCATTTATTTCATGCCAAGGCCTTTGATCATGATCGACAACGCTTGCAGCAGCGTATTTTGAGATTTGAAGAATTGCTGGCGCAATTCAGCGGCAACCTGTTTTCTCTGCGTCCCAAACGTCTTGAAGGCGCTGCCCTACTGGGTTTTCTACAGGAAATGACCAGCCCCGCCAGTGTGGTTCCAACGGCCCCCCACTTGGCTCCGACAGCCTATCTGGACTCTTCCCTGGGGCAGGATACCATCGTGGTGGAAAAGGATCATTTGCGTTTTGAAGGAATTTCTCGCATACGCTATGCCGCAGCGCTCGCCATCAAGAACTGGCCGGGAGAGACTTGGACCGGTATGTTGGATGATGTTCTGGGAGTATCGGCAGAGTTGACCTTGTCTCAGGTATTTCGCTTTGTGGAGGGGGAGGCTGCCAAACGATACATCAAGAACGTGCAACGATTTCACCTGAACTTGCAAAAATCCTTGTTCAGTTACTTCCGTGAGGCCATCGCCGGGGAAGAAAGCGTAGTCAAGGATACCGGCAGGGCTGTTTCGGCCGAAGATGCCCGGCAGGCCCTGACGGATATGGTGGCGGCCCGCCGCGTTTTCGGATATCAAAATCTCACCTTGCTGGTCTATACCGACGAGTTGTCACGGCTGGATGAAACCGTCAGTCGTGTGGCCAGTGAAGTGCAAGCGCAGGGGTATCTGCTCATGCGGGAACGATTGCATTTGAATTCCTCCTGGTCAGGTACCCTGCCGGGGCAGTGGGGTGAGTTGGTGCGTTGGCATTTCATCAGCAGCGCCAACTGGGCCGATTTATGTCCTATTCGCTCGGCTGGTTGCGGACAACGGCATAACGAGTATCTGACGCAACAAACAGGACGCCATGCGCCAGCACTGAGTTTGTTTCAAACGGCGGCAGGCAGCCCCTTTTACTTCAATTTGCATCAACAGGATTTGGCCCATGCCTTTGTGGTAGGCCCATCCCGCAGTGGCAAGTCGGTTTGGGTCAATTTCATACTCAGCCAGTTTCATAAATATCATCCGGTCAGAGTGATCATTTTCGACAAGGATCGTTCCTGTCGGATTCCTACGCTGCTTCAGGGCGGGGTATCCCTTGATCCGGGAAAACCACAAACCCTGGCGCTTAATCCTTTGGCACAAGTTTCCAGAGTAGAACAACATCCCTGGTTGCTTGGCTGGCTAGAACTATTACTGGGAAATCGGGGATATACCTTGTCGGCGCTGGAGCATAAGGCGTTGGCTCAAGCGCTTCAAGGTTTGGCCGGCATGCCCTCGCACTTGCATCGACTCAAGAGCTTGCAAGGACTCTTGCCCCGCGGGTTGCGTCAGGAATTGGAACCCTGGTTGGAAGGGGGTACCTGGGGCGTTTATTTCGATCATTTGGAAGATCGCTTCGAATTGTCCAGCATGACCTGCATTGAAATGGGAGAGTTGTTACGCCATCCGACTCTAGCCAGAGCCTTTCTGGAATATGCGTTTCATCGCATCGAATCCGCCCTGGACACGCAGCGTGGAACACCCACCCTGATTTATGTGGAAGAGGCCTGGTTTATGCTGTCTGATCCGTATTTTTCCGGAAGGATCAGAGATTGGCTTAAAACCATTCCCAAAAAAATGGGCTCCCTGATATTGGCAACCCAGTCTCTGGATGACTTGTCCGGGTCGAGTATTTTTTCAACGATTGCGGATAATATTCCCACACGAATCTTTTTGCCGAATCCGCAAGCCCGTGTGCATCGAGCTTTATATAGCGGTCAATTTGGCTTGAACGATGCCCAGATCGAACGCATCGAATGCGCTACGGGAAAAATCCATTATTACTTGAATACTCCCCAGGAAAGCCATCTTCTGGAAGTGCGATTTTCCCCCGAGTTGCTGGCCTGGTTGCGCTCGGATGCGCGCGCCCAGGCTCTGTTCGATGCTTGTCAGGCATCGGGACAGGAACAGTGGATGGATCTGTATCGCAATCAACTGTTGGCCGACAACCAGTGAAATCCACTGAAACAAGTCAATAAAATGATGAGACAGCATATGGTTCCACCCACGAGAGTCTATGGATTTGTAAAACGGGTCTGTTGCTGGCAAGTCTGCTTTTTTTGGCAGATCGTTGTTGCAGGGCTCATTGCCTGGAGCCCAAGGGTTGTGGCCGGTGGTGCAGGGGGCATGGGAAATGTGGTTTACGATCCCATGAATCATGTGCAGACAACCATCTAGGGTCCTAAGATCGGGTATCCTTCCCCGTTTCACACCGAAGAGTGAGCCTTGCAGTCATCGACCGTTTCT
>DAIDKJ010000022.1 GCA_027450105.1 Ferrovum sp. | reverse complement strand
AAGGCAGAAGAAAGTTCGAAGATGTTCCAGACCATCAAGGTGACCCTACTAGCCAGCCTGAATGGCTATGCGCCGGCCATGGCGGTGGAATTTGGGCGCAAAGCACTCAATTCCACCGAACGTCCCGGCTTTACGGAACTGGAAGATCACGTCAAGCAAAAGCGCTAACCCTCCAACCACCTTGCCCCATGTCCAACGAAGATAAACGCCCCCTGGTTATCAAACGCATCAAAAAGGTTGCGGGGGGACATCATGGTGGAGCCTGGAAGATTGCGTACGCCGACTTCGTAACCGCCATGATGGCTTTTTTTCTGCTCATGTGGCTGTTGGGATCCACCACCAAGGGGGATTTGCAGGGCATTCAGGATTATTTCAAGACTCCGCTCAAGGTGGCCCTGGCCGGGGGCTCTGGCAGCGGCGACAGTTCCAGCGTCATCAAAGGGGGAGGTAGCGATTTGACGCGCAGTGCGGGTCAGGTGAAACGCGGTGATCTCTCCACCGATAAGCGCATCATCAATATGAAAGCCACCCAGGAGGAGTTTGAACGCCTGGAACGGGAAAAAGAGATGAGCAAACTCAAGGCCCTAAAAGGCAACCTGGAAAAGGCCATCGACTCCAATCCCAAACTCAAGCAGTTCAAAGACCAGATCCTGATGGATATCACCAGCGATGGTCTGCGCATTCAAATCGTGGACAAACAGAACCGGCCCATGTTCAAACTGGGTAGTACCCAACTGGAGTCCTATACTCGGGATATCCTGCATGAAATTGGCAGCACCCTCAACCAGGTACCCAATCGCATCAGCTTATCCGGTCACACCGATGCCCGGCCTTACCAAGTGGACAAAATTGCCAACAAAATTGGTTATAATAATTGGGATTTGTCTGCCGATCGGGCCAATGCCTCGCGTCGCGAACTGATTGCTGGTGGCATGGACCCTGACAAGATTGCCCGGGTGGTGGGACTCTCATCGGCCGTATTGCTCAACAAGAAAGATCCTCTCGACCCCATCAATCGCCGTATCAGCATCATCGTCATGAACAAGAAAGCGGAAGAATCCGCCTTACATGACGGTGGGGTGCTGGAAGTAGAGCAAGACAGAAATACCGGCACTCTGGAGACGAAATCGGTGGCGCCTGCGCCCTCTGTTCCCGGTATACCCCCGAATAATGGCGCGCTGGCCGTGCCCACTCCCCACCCCGAATCAGTACCGGGGCGTTAAAGTTTGCACCCAGCCTGCCGATTAAAGTCTCAGTGCCCGATTAGCGAGGATCAGATTCATCATGTCAGAACTACTCTCCAACGTGGATGCCCGCACCAAGCTGGCAGGCACTAACAAACTCGAAATCCTGATGTTTGCCTTGGGTACGGACCGGCGCACTGCACGCCGCGAAACCTTTGGCATCAACGTGTTCAAAGTGCGGGAAGTGCTGCGCATCCCTCCCATCACCCAGGCGCCCGACATGCCACCGGCCGTAGAGGGCATGGTCAGCCTGCGCGGAACGCTGGTCCCCATCATCGATCTGGCCAAGTACGCAGGCATGGATGTGGAAACCAAACCGGAAATCATGATCGTAACCGAGTATAACGGCCACACTCAGGGCTTTCTGGTGGAGTCGGTAGATACCATCCTGCGTCTGGATTGGTCTTCCATGCGGGTGCCCCCCGACATGATGAATTCCAATATGGGAGGGCTGGTCACTGCCGTGACCGAATTGCCGGATGGCCGTCTGGTCATGATGATGGATGTGGAGCGGGTGCTGGCGGAAACCACCCGCTCGAGTGATGACGACCTGCTGTTTCGCAATGTACAACCCTTAGGAATCCAGAACCGGCGCATTTTTTATGCGGATGACTCCTCGGTGGCACGCAAACAGATCCAAAAAACCCTGGACGCCATGGGGATTGAAGGGGTGGCCGCAGTGAACGGACGCCAGGCCTGGCAAGAGCTGGTGCGCATGGCAGACTATGCCGATTCAGCCCGAATCCCTCTCAAGGACATGGTACAACTGGTGTTGACCGATGTGGAAATGCCGGAAATGGACGGCTATATGTTGACCCGCAAAATCAAGGAAGACAAGCGGTTTGCCGGAATTCCTGTGGTCATGCACTCCTCCCTGTCTGGTAGCTCGAACCAGCAATTGGGGCGAACCGTGGGAGTGGACGAATATGTGTCCAAATTTGAACCCAACCGACTGTCCAAAACACTCTTTCGCTTGTTGACCAAGCCAACGGAGCTATCATGAGTGAAAACGCCTACTCTTCCACCATGAATGCCAATTTTTCCCAATTTTCGGGAGACGGCAGCGGTTTCATGGATGCTGTAGATGCCAGAACGAATCTGGCCGGCTCCAACAAGATGGAGATTTTGCTGTTCTCTCTGGGAACCCCGGAGCAATTTGGCATCAACGTCTTCAAGGTACGCGAAGTCACCAACGCCATGAAGGTAACGCGTGCGCCCAATATGCCATCGGGTGTATCGGGAATCGTCAGCCTGCGCGGGCACATCATTCCCGTGCTGGATCTGGCCAGCTTCATGAATCTGGAAAACGCCCAGGAGCATCAGCGTAATACCATGATGGTCACAGAATATAGCCGCCACACCTTGGGCTTTCTGGTGCAAGGCGTGGATCGCATCATTCGCGTGGACTGGGACAAGGTACGCGCTCCCGAAAACACCATGGCGGGGGGAGGCAATCTGATCAACGCCATTACCGAATTGCCCGATGGCAATCTCATTTCCATCGTGGATGTGGAGCAAGTGTTGGCCAATGCCTTTGGTGAAGATGTGGTTGGTACCGTTTCAAGAATTGAAAGAGGCCATGAAATGTGTGTCTTTTTCGTGGATGATTCTTCAGTGGCCAGGAGGACAATTAGCGAATTGCTGGACAAGATGGGTGTCAAGCATTTGCGGGCCAACAACGGTCGTGAAGCCTGGGAGCGTTTGCAGGGCATGGCCGATGCGGCTGAGCATAGCAAAACCCCGCTTCATGACCAGATCCAGGTCATTTTGGCGGATGCGGAAATGCCCGAAATGGATGGCTACGTGCTGACTCAACATATCAAATCGGACCACCGTTTTGACAGCATCCCGGTGGTCATGCACTCTTCACTGTCATCGCAGGCCAATCGGGCCATGGGAAGTCGGGTGGGTGTGGACTATTATGTGGCCAAATTTGATGCCAACATGCTCTCGGAAACCCTGCGTCCCCTGCTTGCAACGTAACGTCTTCTTGGGAGATCTGGTGTGGTTGATGCAAACATGAAATTTCTGGTGGTGGACGATTTTTCCACGATGCGCCGCATCGTCCGCAACCTTCTGAAGGAACTGGGCTTTACCAATGTTCACGAGGCCGAAGATGGGGTCGATGCCCTCAATAAGCTAGGAGCTGGCGGCTTTGAATTTGTGGTCTCGGACTGGAACATGCCCAACATGACCGGCATCGACTTGCTGCGAAGAATTCGCGCGGACCCCACCCTGAAGCATTTACCCGTACTGATGGTCACCGCCGAGGCCAAACGGGAAAACATCATCGAAGCGGCTCAAGCCGGTGCCAGCGGATATATCGTGAAGCCTTTCACCGCCGCCACGCTGGACGAAAAGCTCAAGAAAATTTTCCAGAACATGCAAAAGTGAGTGCGGACATGAATACGACCACTGCTGGAAAGCAAGACAATGAAGATCTGGAGGACTTGTTTGACAGCATCATTGCTGCCAATCAAACAGCGCCCGAGCCATCACCCGCTTCCGATCCCAATCCGGGCACGGGGCATGAAACCGTATTCACTCAATTGGGTCAGTTGACTCGCGTGTTGCACGACAGCCTGCGGGAATTGGGTCTGGACAAAAATCTGGAAGCGGTGACCTCTTCCATTCCCGATGCCCGGGATCGTTTGAGTTACGTTGCGGCCATGACAGAACAGGCGGCCGAGCGGGTTCTCAACGCCACGGACGCCGCGCAACCCCTGGTCAACCAAATCGAGGCCGGAGCTCGTCAACTTTCCCTGGACTGGCGCAAATTATTTGACGGCCAACTGGGGGTGGAGCAATTCAAGGATCTGGTTACGCGCACCCGCACGTATCTCGATGCTCTCCCCCAGCAAACCCAGAACACGAACAGTTACTTGCTGGAAATCATGATGGCCCAGGACTTTCAGGATCTCACCGGACAAGTCATCAAAAAAATTGTCGAGGTCACGCGCAACATGGAACAGCAACTCCTGGCGCTGCTCGTGGAAAGCGCGCCCCCATCCGTCCGGCAGGGCGATGGGTCGTTGCTCAATGGTCCTGTTATCAGTGCACAGGGTAGAACCGACGTTGTCACCAGTCAGGATCAGGTGGACGATCTGCTGGAAAGCCTGGGATTTTAAGCCATCATGAATGATTTCGCTGGCATGGAAGAACTACTGCAGGATTTTCTTCAGGAATCCTCGGAAATGCTCTCCGATGTGGATAGCAAATTGCTATCCCTGGAACAATCCCCAAACGACTCCGGTTTGCTCAACGATATTTTCCGCGGGTTTCACACCATCAAAGGTGGAGCCGGGTTTCTTAATGCCACCGAACTGGTTACTCTGTGCCATCTAACCGAAAACATCTTTGATCGCCTGCGCAATGGCCAGTTGCATGTGGATGCGGAGATCATGGATTCTATCCTGGCAGCCACCAGCGAAATCCGCCACATGTTCAGCGCCCTGAACCAAGGTGTACAGCCCAATCCAGCCCCGGCTGAATTAACGGCTACTTTGCAAGCCGTGCTGGAAGGCCAGCCGGTGCCTCAGGCCAAGACACTGGCCCCCCCCTCGGCACCAGAGGCCCCCTCTGCTTTGGCTGCTCCGAAACCCGATTGGAATGCGTTGTTTCAGGCGCTTACCGGAACACCCGGGCCCCCCCCCTCCTCTGTGGCCTCAACTCCTACCGTTAGTGCGGCACCTGTGCCTGCCACTGCAAGCGAAGCTGCACAGGACGCACCAACCCCTCACCCTGCACCGGTGGAGATCGATGAGGCGCGTCTTAAAGCCAGTGCCTTTGGACGGCGTGCCTCGGACATTCCTGGCAATAACGCTCCTTCTGGCGGGCGGCGGGAGGAGTCCGTCAAGGAAAACACCATTCGCGTGGATACTGATCGACTGGATCAGGTCTTGAACCTCTCAGGCGAAATCGGGCTTACCAAAAACCGCCTGACCCAGTTGCGCACCGACATCCTGTTGGGCGCGGCAGACACCAACACGCTGCGCGCTCTGGATGAAGCCGTCAACCAACTGGATATGCTGGTGGTCAGCCTGCAGAATTCGGTCATGAAAACCCGGATGCAGCCCATTGGTCGCCTATTCAAAAAGTTTCCCCGTCTGGCACGCGACCTGGCGCGCCAGCTGGGCAAGGAAGTGGAACTGGTCCTGTCGGGCGAAGAAACCGAGATCGACAAAACCATGATTGAGGATTTGAACGATCCTCTGGTGCACTTGATCCGTAACGCCGTGGACCACGGTGTGGAGGACCCGCCCCAGCGCTCCGCGGCTGGCAAACCGGTGCGCAGTACGGTGCAGTTACAGGCACGTCAAATTGGCGACCATATCAACATCACCATTGCCGACGATGGCAAGGGCATGAGCCCGGAAGTCATTCGCTCCAAGGCCATCGAAAAAGGATTGATCAGTCCGGAAGTGGCCAGCAGCCTGGATGACAGCCAATGCCTGGAGCTGATTTTTCTGCCCGGTTTTTCCACCAAGGATCAAATCTCCAGCGTGTCTGGCCGCGGTGTGGGCATGGATGTGGTAAAAACCAACATCAAGAAACTCAATGGCACGGTATCGATTCACTCCGAACCCGGGAAGGGAACCGAACTCACCATTTCCCTGCCGCTCACTCTGGCCATCTTGCCCGTCCTGCTGGTGCGTTTGGGAGGCCAGTCCTTTGCTGTGCCCCTCTCCATGGTGCGGGAAATCATTTCAATCCAGCAAGAAAATCTGCAACATGTGGGTGGCAAGGCGAATATCGTGTTGCGCGGCGAAGTGCTTCCTCTGGTATCTCTGGCTCACATGATTGGTTGGGAGGAATCCGGCGCCTCTGAAGTAGGGGTATTGATGCATGTGGAAAACCACAGCTTCATTCTTTCCGTGGATGGGTTTGATGGTCATGATGACGTGGTGATCAAGTCCATGGATACCTTCCGTCCCAAGGGTGTCGCGGGTGTCACCATGTCCAGCGACGGAGAAATCGTGCTGATCCTGGATATCAAGGAACTGCTGGGAATCGCGCCCACCAACGGCTGATCTAACACCCAAAAGCCGGCTTGCCTCACGGGGAGTGGGGCGGGCTGCTCCCCAAACGCTGGCGCAAGGCCACACAGGGATCGGGGCGTGGTTGCGCCGAAACCCAAGCCACCTGATCATACAACCCGCGATCTTTCTCGACACGCTCTTGAGTGCGCTCTAAAACGGCCACGGTATATACGCTGGCCTGCGGATCCAGTTGCTGCAGCCAGATAGGCACCGCCAGATCGTTGCGCAAATGACCGTTGCCGGCCAGCAACACCACCGGTAATCCGCTGGCCTGATGCCAATGCACCAAGGCCCGGGCCATGGTGGCATCCCGCATCCGTTGCGCTCCGGCCATACGGGTCACTTCTTCTTCAGGTAACAGATTGCAGTGCCCTTCACGCACCTCCTGCATAAGCTTTTGCCGCTGCATCTGACTCCAATGCAGGGGCTCGGGGCTTTCTACCTGCGGATTCTGCAACATCGCGCCCAGGCTTTTTCGGGACACGTTGGTGGCCGCAATCGGCCACTGATGCTCCAGTGCCCAGCGCAGCACGGGTTCGTATAAATCCCATTTCCACCCTTTGAAATCAAACCCTCCAGCTTCAGCCACCGCCCTGACCGAGCGCTCCTGATCTGCAGCGCTTTGCCATGCGCTGACAGTCTGGTCCAAAGCGCTCTGGTGGTCTGCATCCAGTTGTTCCATCGCCAGTACCCGCCGGCCTCCCTGACCCAGCCGTTGCAGCCAATGCAGGCGCAGGGCATGCCCGGGGGCATTGTCATGAACTTCGCCCAGCAATAAGTAATCCGCTTGAAGCGCACCAGCAGGCAAGGCTGCGTCTTGTCCGATGGATTTTGGCAGCTCTGCGCTGGACATTAAAGGCGGATGCTGAATTTGGGAAGGATCTTGAGCACTCTGGGCCAGCGCCCGGGCTTGTCCCCCAAAGACACAAAGCCCCCACAACGCGTAGGTCCAAAGAACACGAGGTCCGGTCTTCCCAGTCATGGTTGTACCCTCGGGTGATGGACGGTACCCGGATTCTGTTCGACGCAGTCAAACCCGTAGGGAGCCCGTCCCATTTGTAGCACACAGGTCAATCGAGATATTCCCTGGATGTCTTTTTCTGTCAGACGCCACTGCTCCCCGGTCAAACGCTCCAGAACCGTATACCCAAAATGCTGGTCGTTGTAGGTTTCGAGTAACCTGGCTGCAGGCGCTGGTTCAAAGCCCTGGGGAATCCAGTCGGGGAACTCTGGTTCCAGCAAAGCCCCGCCAAACCCGGTAATCAGCGCCAGAGGTTGGATCCCCGCAAAGCGATTGAGTTCGAAGGTATGGATATGTCCTTGCAGGACCAGTTGAATCGTCAGTGCTCCCAGCCCCTCTGGGAAAGCTTGCGCCAATGCGCTCTGCAACGTGGCATTGCTGGTTTGATATCCCAGCAGCGGCAAATAACCATAACCCAGGGCGTCATGGTGCAACACCAGCCAGTTGTGCGCATGTCCTCGAGTCAATTGGGCGACACGTTGAAATTGTTGCGCAAACCGCGATACCAGAGCAGCATCCCGCCGTAATTTCTTTTCTGAAGCCGCCGCGGAATCCATCACGATCAACTGGTGCTTGGCATCGAGTGCGATGGCATAGGGCGCAGTCAAAAGATCATCTTCCTGAAGAGCTCCCGAACAACTCTGCTGGGCCAGATAGGGGTGGGGGTCGAGAAAACGAAACCAGCCCTGTCCTGCACGCGCACAGGATTCATGATTGCCTCTGACAAGCACCCAGGGAGCCGCCGCCAGCAAGGGTTGCAGGGGTTCAAAAAAATCCGCGCGCCAACTATCCCAGCCATAGCCTTGAGGGCTACCCGCACAACCCCCACTGACGCAAGCACTTTCCCGATACAGATAGTCTCCCACATGAATCACCAGATCCGGATGCTCTCCAGCCGCACTGCGGGCAACCTGCGCCAGAGGCCACTGACCGGGATCATTGCAGGCCTGGTTGAGGATCAACCCCTTGATGCGACAGCCCGTATCTCCCAGCAACACAATTTTGCGCACCACGGTACGCGCCGGCACAGGCAATTTTTGGCCGTTCAAGGTTAGACGCCTGGGCCTGTGAGACAAAACCGTTTCACAGACCCGACCTGGAAACCGCGCAGATCGTTGCGCAGAAACCGGTTCGTTCTGTGGCCCTACCCGCAAGGCCATGGCCTGGCTGCGTCCATCCACTTGCAGGACCGGGCACTGCAGGCGTTGCGTGAGCACATGAATCCGTAGTTGCCCCTCTGGCCCCCACATCACCAGCGCCGCTTCCTGGGCCGCAGGCGATTGGGGCCCGTCACTGGCCAGTGCCCAGCCCGCAGCCAACACACTCCAGACCCCTGCAAGGCACAGGCTCCAGCAGATCAAAGGCAGCAGTTCCACAAGGATTCTGCGGGTGGTTACTAAAAGTAAGGCTGGCGCGACTCGTCGGGGCCGGAGTCTGCCTGATGGACCACAAAGGTTTGCCTCGAACCAGGGTTCAGGATTCGGTCTTGCCAAGGCGCTCATCCCAAAAACAGCGTGTAGGCCGGATTATGGGTTTCTTCCACCCAAGGGTAACCCAATTGCCCCAGAAATTCCTGAAACCCCTTCTGATCCTTGGGCGGAACCTGCAAACCCACCAGAACCCGACCGTAGTCCGCACCATGATTGCGATAGTGAAACAGGCTGATATTCCAATCGGCACTCATACGATTGAGAAATTGCATCAAGGCTCCAGGACGCTCGGGAAATTCGAATCGATAAAGAATTTCGTGCTGTGCCTGAGGGGCGTGACCCCCCACCAGGTGGCGCACATGCAGCTTGGCCATTTCATTATCACTTAAATCAAGCGTGGTAATGCCCTCGCGCTTGAGGGCCCGCAATAGGGGCTTCGTCTGGGTTCCGTCGGCAACGGAAATTCCTACGAACACATGAGCCTGACGGGCATCGGCAAAACGGTAATTGAATTCGGTGATGGGACGATCGCCCAATAGTTCACAAAAGCGTCGAAAACTCCCGGGCCGCTCCGGAATGGTGGCGGCAAAGACCGCTTCGCGTTTTTCGCCCAACTCGGCCCGCTCCGACACAAACCGCAAGCGATCGAAGTTCATGTTGGCGCCACAGGCAATGGCCACCAACGTTTTACCCTTGAGTCGATCACGCTGGACTACCTGCTTCATGCCCGCAATCGCCAGTGCGCCTGCTGGTTCCAAAATGGCGCGGGTATCATCGAACACATCCTTCAGGGCCGCACAGATGGCATCCGTATCCACCGTCACGATTTCATCCACCAATGTCCGACATAAGCGAAAGGTTTCCACACCTACCTGACGCACGGCCACGCCATCGGCAAAAAGCCCCACCTGATCGAGTTTGATGCGCCGACCCGCGACCAGAGACTGGCGCATGGCATCGGAATCCTGAGGCTGCACACCAATGATACGAATATCCGGGCGCAGACGTTTGACATAGGCTGCCACCCCGGCAATCAAGCCACCACCGCCGATGGCCACAAACAAGGCCTCGATGGGTTGAGAATGCTGCCGTAAAATTTCCATGGCGATGGTTCCCTGGCCAGCAATGACTTCCGGATCATCGTAGGGATGCACAAACGTGTAGCCTTGTTCCCGGGCCAGTTGTTCTGCATGTTCCTGAGCCTCGGAATAAGACACGCCCGCCAGCACCACTTCCGCCCCCCGTTGCCGCACCGCCTCGATCTTGATGGAGGGCGTGGTCACCGGCATGACGATCAACGCTTTGAGCCCCATCTTCTGGGCTGACAAAGCCACGCCCTGGGCATGGTTTCCCGCGCTGGCCGCAATGACTCCACGGGCTTTTTCGCGCGGGGTAAGCGAGGACATCTTGTTATACGCTCCGCGCAATTTGAAGGAAAACACCGGTTGCATGTCCTCGCGCTTGAGCAGGACCGTATTGTTCAACTTGCCAGACAGACCAGGGGCAAATTGCAAGGGGCTTTCGATGGCCACGTCATACACACGAGAAGCCATGAGAATTTTTTCCAGATAGTCCACTTTCATCCTGCCACCCCACATCTGCATACTGAAGTGCCTCAGACTACCAAAGATTGGGCAATTCTCCAAAACCCATCACGCGCTAGAGCTTCCCGGTCTGTTTTACCCGCGGCCCACTTTTCCAGGGGAGCCATTCCTACCGCCTGAAACAAGCCCCACAATTTCAGTCATAGTGCCCCCGCTGCAGATGGTTTGTATCCCCGGGAGAATACAGTTGACGGCTGCAACTGACCGCAGATAACAGGATGATCTGCCCTTGTTTTAGTAAAAAAGTTGAGTCCGGCAACAGTTACAGTTATTCTCAGCATGAAGGAGCGAGGATAAAACAATGAATCCACAACACACACAGGATCAACTCAAACAGGCTGCAGCCCGTGCAGCCTTGGAATTTGTGCCGGACGACGCCATTATCGGCGTGGGAACCGGCTCTACCGTGAATTTTTTCATTCAGGAACTGGCCACCCGAAAGGGCCGAATCGAAGGTGCCGTCTCCAGTTCCGAAGCCACCACGGCACGCTTGAAGGCCGTGGGCATTCCTGTGTTCGATCTCAACAGCGTCAACGAACTGCCGGTATATGTGGATGGGGCCGATGAAATCACGCCACACATGGCCATGCTCAAGGGAGGTGGTGGGGCACTGACGCGGGAGAAAATCGTGGCTGCTGTGGCCAAACAGTTTGTATGCATTGCCGATGAAAAAAAGCAGGTTCCCATGCTTGGCAAGTTTCCCCTGCCGCTGGAAGTCATTCCCATGGCGCGCAGTTATGTGGCCCGCGAAGTCGTGCGCCTGGGGGGGCAACCCGTGTTGCGGGAGGGATTTACCACGGATAATGGCAACATCATTCTGGACATTCACAATCTGTCCATCGAAAACCCCGTGGACATGGAAACCCGGCTCTCGGCCTTAACCGGGGTGGTCATGTGCGGCCTGTTTGCCCGCCGCCCCGCCGACGTCTTGATTTTGGCTTCGGCGCAGGGTGTGTCGGTGTTGCGGCGGTAACCATGGCGATGGAAACTATTCAGCACCGAACGACTCTCACTGCTTTACCCACTTCATTTCAAGGGGGCGCGCGCCATGGCCAATGAACATATCGCCAAACAGTTCGATCTGGAGCTGGAAACCGTGCGTGCCCAGGTGCTGCGCATGGGCGGGTTGGTGGAGGAACAAATCAGCCAGGCAGTGGAGGCGTTACATGAGGGCAAGATGGAACTGGCTCTTGAAGTCATTGCCAATGACCACCGGGTCAATGGTCTGGAGGTCAACATCGATGAGCGCTGCACCCATATCATCGCCCGGCGCCAACCCACGGCCAGCGATCTGCGTCTGCTCATCGCCATCATCAAAACCATCACCGATCTGGAGCGCATCGGTGATGAAGCAGAAAAAATTGCGCGCATGGCACGCCTGATTCACGAGTCCGGACGCCTGCACGCTCCGCTACCCATTGATCTGCGCCCCGCCGCCCACCTGGCCGTGCGCATGCTGGGCCGCTCACTGGATGCCTTTGCCCGCCTTGATTGTAATAGCGCCGCGCAAGTACTGCGAGATGATCAGGATGTGGATGAATCCTTCCGGGCCATTTTGCGCCAACTCATTACCTTCATGATGGAAGACCCGCGCACCATTTCCAATTCCATCGAGATCCTCTTTGCCGCCAAAGCCATCGAACGCATTGGAGATCATGCCAAAAACATGGCCGAATATGTCATCTATCTGGTCAAGGGCAAGGATGTGCGCCATACCTCTGTGGAAGAGATCGAACGCACCGTGGTGGCCTAAGGTTCATATACAAATTCCTTCTGCCCCTCTATAGATAAAGTCGTCAGGATTTCCGTCTATCAGACAAACAATCTGCAAATTGTTTAATCGTCGCATCTGGGGGGACGCTGAAGTGATCGGTTTTTGATGAGTACCTTACAAGCAACTAATGGTTGTTCTGTTTTTCATTCTGTAGATTTTAAGATTTAATATTGCGCTTTGTGAGCGCGAAATCAGGAAGAGAATATGTCAGAACTAAAACTAAGTATCTGCGTCCCTACCTTCAATAGATGTGACATACTATTTGAAACCCTCTCGCATTTACATAAAGAATGCGATCAGGAAATTACGCAGATAGTAGTCTCTGATAACCACTCAGAAGATAGCACTGAAAATGTTATAAACAATTTTTCAGGGAAATTCAAGCACTTCAAGAAGTTAAAACCGAGTAAACCTTTAAGCCCAGAAGATCATGCCATATTCTTGCATAGATCAGCAGATGCCAAATACTCCTATTTACTCTGCGATGATGATGAAATTTACTTTGAATCCTTGAAAAGAGCCATCACCATCATGGACGCTAACAAAAATCTTACTGCTGTATATGGATCATATCAAGAATGGGATAGAACAAATAATAAAATATTAAATACTATCTGTCATGTATCTGAAATCGAGATTTTTTCAGATCCGGTTTCAATTCTGAACAGATTTACTTTACTATGGCATCCTGTAAGCAGAACCGAGATTACTTTGCGCCATTTTTTATATGGATCTGTCGGCTTTGATTTTTGGCAGCAAATTTTTCGATATCTAAAGTTTGGCGAGATTGCCGTCATACCAGATATACTCTACAAACATGCGCATACAGTTCCCAGAATGGAATTTAATCTCACGGAATCATGGTACCATGATTGTTACAGGGGCATGTATGAAGAATATAT
>DAIDKJ010000021.1 GCA_027450105.1 Ferrovum sp. | reverse complement strand
TTTTATGTGCGCTTGCCGGGGCGCTTTATGTTCCCCAGGTGGGAATCATCAATCCTGGTGAGATGTCTCCGGCTAATTCGATTGAAATTGCCATCTGGGTGGCCGTGGGGGGGCGTGGAACACTCTGGGGGCCGGTATTGGGGGCTTTCGTGGTCAATTTGGCCAAGAGTTATTTTACCGTGGCATTCCCCGAATACTGGTTGTTTTTTCTGGGATTCCTGTTTGTGGCAGTGACTCTGTTCATTCCTGAAGGAATCCCGGGATTGGCCCGACGCCTACAACAGGGCTTGAGGAGAACACGCTGATGCTGACCCGTTTTCTACGACCAACGTCTGGACCCTCATCGGGCGGAGAGGCGCCCTATGCCCATGTATTCAACGCCCAGGGCGTGGATGTGTCGCATGGAGTCATCTTGTATCTGGAGGATGTGGCCGTGAGTTTTGATGGCTTCAAAGCACTGCAAGGACTCTCTCTGTCCATCGATGACGGCGAATTACGCTGCATCATTGGACCCAATGGTGCCGGAAAAACCACCATGATGGACTGTATTACCGGCAAGACGCGTCCTGATTCGGGCAGCATCTTTTTTGGACAGAGTATGGATTTGACGCAAATGAATGAACCCGAAATCGCCTCTGCCGGCATCGGGCGTAAATTTCAAAAACCCACCATCTTCGAACAGCATACGGTCTTCGATAATTTGGAGTTGGCCCGCAAGCAGGATAAACGCGTTAGAAAAAGCCTCACTGCAACCTTGACGACCGAGGCCGGTGACCAGATCGGTCAGACGATGGCGCGTATTGGGCTGGCTGGCCATGCGGATCGCTTGGCCGGAACGCTTTCTCATGGACAGAAACAATGGCTTGAAATTGGGATGTTGTTGATGCAAGGCCCTCGGCTGCTGCTGCTGGACGAGCCCGTTGCAGGAATGACCGACGATGAAACCGAGCGTACGGCCGAGTTGTTCCTGTCTTTGGCCGGGGAGCATTCCCTGATCGTGGTGGAGCATGACATGGCCTTTGTGGCCAGTATTGCCCGGACAGTGACGGTTTTGCATGAAGGCAGCGTATTGGCGGAGGGTAGCCTGGAGAAGGTGCAAAATGATCAGCGCGTGGTTGAAGTGTATCTGGGGAGGTGAATGTGCTCAAGATTGCAGGATTGAATCAGCACTACGGCGGCAGTCATATTCTACGGGGGCTGGATTTTGAAGTTTCCCTGGGACAAGTGACCTGTTTGCTCGGCCGAAATGGCGTCGGTAAAACCACCTTGCTGAAATCGATCATGGGTTTGGTGCCTGTTACCAGTGGCTCCATCGCTTTGTCGGATAGGGATCTCAGTCAATCCCCATCCTTTGGTCGTGCCCGGGCAGGTTTGGGTTACGTGCCTCAGGGACGGGAAGTCTTTCCACGTTTGAGCGTGCTGGAGAACCTGCAAATTGGTCTGGCTTCCCGTGAACGAGGCGCCATCTTGCCCGATCGCATCTTTGAATTGTTTCCTGTGCTCAAACAAATGCTGCAGCGACGCGGGGGCGATTTGTCCGGAGGACAGCAGCAACAGTTAGCCATTGGGCGTGCCTTGGCGATGAACCCCAAGGTGCTGATTCTGGACGAGCCCACCGAAGGGATCCAGCCTTCCATCATCAAGGATATCGAGCGGGCGATTCGGGTTTTGGCCCGATCGGGAGACATGGCAATCCTGTTGGTGGAACAGTATTATGATTTTGCACAGTCGCTGGCGGATCAGTATTTGCTGATGGAACGCGGCGAGATCATCCGGCGCGGAAGTGGATCTAGTATGGAGCAGGATGGCATTCGACGGTTGCTGGCTGTGTGATGGCGTGACCCTTCACCCGGATTGTTCCAGGTTGCTGAAGGAGCGGGCAATCATCCTTGGTCATGTCACCAGCGAGCGTCTCGGTCTCGGATTGTTCCGGGTGGCAGAAGGAGCGGGCAATCGGCTCTCACCTCAAGTGTGCGGTTAGCATGCCTTCGGTTTCGATGAACTGTACGATCACATCCAGCCCGGTTCCGGTTTTCAAATTACTGAAAACAAAAGGTCTGCTACCCCGCATGGTACGCGCATCCCGTTCCATGACCTCCAATGAGGCGCCCACATAGGGAGCCAGGTCAATTTTGTTGATCACGAGCAGATCGGATTTGGTAATTCCGGGGCCCCCTTTTCTTGGGATCTTTTCGCCTGCGGCCACATCGATGACGTACAGGGTGAGATCGGAGAGTTCCGGGCTGAAGGTGGCTGCCAGGTTATCCCCACCGCTTTCCACAAACAGGATATCCAGTCGCGTGAAGCGTTGCTTGAGTCGTTCGATGGCTTCCAGATTGATGCTGGCGTCTTCGCGGATGGCGGTGTGTGGGCAGCCTCCCGTTTCAACACCCAGGATTCTGTCGGCAGACAGGGCCTGATGCCGAACCAGAAAACGCGCATCTTCTTCGGTATAAATGTCGTTGGTGATCACGGCGATTTCGTATCGTTCCCGTAAAGCCAAACATAAGGCTAATGTCAGGGCGGTTTTACCAGAACCTACCGGTCCACCGATCCCTACCCGCAAGGGTTGTGAATGCGCATGGTTCATGATCGGAATAATCGGGTGTATTGGGTTTCGTGACAACAGGAGGCAAGGGCAAGGGCGGGCATATAGTTGGCGGCTTGAGAAATGGGCGTGTGCAAGGCCTTGGCAGTAAAGTGAGGAAGCAGAGGCCCCAGTTTGAGCAGCAAGGATTGGCCGGCTGTTTGCCCCAGAGGAACCAGCTTGACCGCTGCCAATACCTGGTTTTCCAGCCAGGACCACAAATACCCCATGACCGCCTGATCTGGTTCAAGGTTCCAGTGGACAGCGGCGTAACTCCAGCTGAGCGGAAAACTGCATTGCTCGCACTGCTGAAGTGGTTGTGCAGGAAAACAGTCGAGATCGAGAAACAAACGGCGCAAGGAAAGTCCCATCTGAAGGGTTTCCGCGCGCAATTCGGCGCTTTCCCGACTGGCAAGCAAATCTTCGTTCCACTTCAGTGCCTGGGCGGTATCGTTGGATTTCCAGGCTTGTATCATATGAGCGATATAGACGGCATCGAAGAGCGCACAGCCATATTCCAGACAGTCTTCGATCCAGACGCAGGCGGATGATTGGTCATGCACTTGTCCCTTTTCAACGGCCCACTCCAAGCCCTGGGAATAGGTATAAGCCCCCACGGGCAGGACGGGACTGATCAATTGAATCAGACGGATCCAGGACTGCGCGATCATGGCAGAAAGCGACGCATGTCATGGATGCGCGCACCTTTCCCTTCTCCGTCCGCACTATGTCCGTGGGAGTGGCCCCCAAGGCCCGCATAAGCACCACTTTCCGGTTCGAAGGGCGCGAGTGTTTTGAGTACTTCAAGGCCCAGTCCCCGAACCATTTCCTCGAGCACATGATCGCACAAAAAGCGCAGGCATCCCTTCTGGATTTGCAGGGCCACATGACGGTTTCCCAGATGATAGGCAACGTGCATCAAGGCCAGGGAATCCTCACTGCGGACTTCCATGACAGCTTCTGGCGCTGCCTTGACGAGTACGGTCCGACCGTCATTGGCGGACAACAGTTGCCCATGACGCAAGATGGTCCCTCGTGGCATGAAAAGGCCAACCTCTTCACCGCTTTCCAGTTTGGTACGCAAGCGGTTTTTACAGCGGTATTCGTAGGTCAATACCAGAGCGTCATCCGGCAAAGTGCCTGGTGCCGCAAATTTTTCAATGACGAGCATGATCAAAATAGAAAATAGCGTTGTGTCATGGGGAGCGTGGTGGCCGGTTCGCACACCAGCAACTCGCCATCTGCATGGACAGCATAGGTTTCCGGGTCGACGCGGATGTCGGGCGTGGCATCATTAAGCAGCATGTGTGACTTTCTGATCGTTCGGGTATTTTTCACGGCCACCAGGGTTTTCTTCAGGCCGATGTTTTGAAACCCCGGGTTGTTCAGTGCGGCCTGAGAGACAAAGGTGAGCGCACTGTGCACCGGGCAGCCGAAGCTGCCAAACATGGGACGGTAATGGGCGGGTTGCGGAGTGGGGATCGACGCATTGGGGTCTCCCATGACGGCCCAGGCAATTACGCCACCCTTGAGAATCAGGCTGGGTTTTACGCCAAAAAAGGCGGGCTTCCACAAAACCAGATCGGCAAATTTTCCGGCTTCGATAGAACCCACTTCATGGCTGATTCCATGGGTGATGGCCGGATTGATGGTGTACTTGGCCAGGTAGCGCTTTACGCGGAAATTATCGTGACGGGCACTATCCTGTGGCAGCGTGCCACGCTGCACTTTCATTTTATGAGCGGTTTGCCAGGAGCGGATAATGACTTCGCCCACACGACCCATGGCCTGGGAGTCCGAGGACATCATGGAAAGAGCCCCCAGATCGTGAAGGATGTCTTCGGCTGCAATGGTTTCGCGCCGTATACGGGATTCGGCAAAGGCAATATCTTCGGCGATGGAGGCATCCAGATGATGACATACCATCAGCATATCCAGATGTTCATCGATCGTGTTGACGGTGTAGGGGCGCGTGGGGTTGGTGGAGGAGGGGAGTACATTGGGCCGGCCCACGGCCTTCAGGATGTCCGGTGCGTGGCCCCCACCAGCACCTTCTGTGTGGAAAGTATGAATGGTTCGGTCTTTGAACGCTTTCAAGGTAGTTTCCACAAACCCGGACTCGTTGAGTGTGTCGGTGTGAATGGCCACCTGAACATCCATCTCATCCGCAACCGACAGACAGTTATCGATTGCTGCAGGCGTGCTCCCCCAGTCCTCATGCAATTTGAGCCCAATGGCTCCGGCCTCGATTTGCTCGCGTGCAGGGTGTGGCAAAGAGACGTTGCCCTTGCCAAAAAAACCAAGATTGATGGGAAAGGCTTCGGCTGCCTGCAACATGCGTTGCAGGTGCCAGGGTCCGGGGGTACAGGTTGTGGCGAGCGTGCCTGTGGCCGGCCCTGTGCCGCCACCTAATAGCGTGGTAACGCCTGAAGTGAGGGCTTCCTCGATCTGCTGCGGACAGATGAAATGGATGTGACTGTCAACTCCCCCGGCAGTGACGATCAGACCTTCTGCCGCAATGATTTCGGTGGCGGCGCCAATGGGAATATTGACCCCGGGTTGAATGTCTGGATTGCCGGCCTTGCCGATGGCCCATATCCGTCCCGCCTTCAAGCCGATGTCCGCTTTGATGATTCCCGTGATGGCATCCAGGATCAACGCATTGGTCAGCACGGTGTCGGCAACCTTGGCAGATTCCAACTGACTTTGACCCATGCCATCCCGAATGACTTTTCCCCCGCCAAACTTGACCTCCTCACCATAGATCGTCCAGTCTTTCTCCACCTCGATCCACAGCTCTGTGTCGGCCAGGCGAACTCGATCGCCCACAGTGGGCCCATACATTTCGGCATAGGCTTGACGAGAAATTTTTGCTGGCATGAAGCGTCACTCCTGTGCAGGTAGACCAGATAGGAATCCGTGTTTACAAGGAACACGTGGAAAAGTAGTCATTGGTGCTGTCTTTATGTGGACGGAAAGAGTTGCCTGCGGGATGCGATCCATGCGCGCCAGGGGAGTCTGCGTTTAAATCTCACCCATCACCCGAGCCTGAAACCCATACACTCGCCGCTCGCCGGCCATATCCACCAGATCCACCGTTCTGACTTGTCCAGGCTCGAAACGGATGGCCGTGCCCGCGGCAATGTTCAACCGCATTCCCCGGCACTGGTCACGCTGAAAGATCAGCGCTTCATTGGTTTCGTAGAAATGATAGTGGGAACCCACCTGAATGGGACGATCTCCGGCGTTTGCTACTTGTATCGTCAGCGTTCTCCGGTTTATGTTGAGGAAAACGTCTCCTGGTTCGGTCTTGATTTCGCCTGGAATCATGATCTTTTTTAAAGAATGGGATGATGAACCGTGACCAGTTTCGTACCGTCTGGAAACGTGGCCTCCACTTGAATATCGGGAATCATTTCAGGGATACCTGACAGGACGTCTTCCCGCTTTAGCACGGTGGTACCATAGTGCATTAATTGAGCCACGGTCATGCCGTCGCGCGCTCCTTCCAGAATCGCTGCCGAAATCAGCGCGACTGCTTCAGGATAGTTCAGTTTTAGCCCGCGGGCGCGTCGTCTTTCGGCAAGCAATCCGGCAGTAAAAATCAGGAGTTTGTCTTTTTCACGTGGCGTTAATTCCATGCGGACTCCATTCAGGTGCTCCAGATTCGTGGGATAGTAGCCGCATATCCCGTTAAAGGTGGTCTGAGTGTCTGCCAGATTCTGGTCATCCAATGGCGTGCAGTTTGCGCAGAATGACCCAGGTATCGTGCAATCAGCACGCCCGGCAGCAAGGACAACCCATGAAGACTGTTCTCCTCATTGGGGTGGATCTGTCTGCACCGGGCTAGCAGTTCGGCATCTATCTTATCACTCACTGCAACAAAAGTAGCATGCACCGAATAATCGTCAAGTCCTGCCGGAGAGGTCAGCAAACGACTTCCTCCCTGTAACAGGGCGCGTTCAATCCATAGTGGTTTGCTCTCACGTTCGATGCGCGTTAAAAGATCCAACGTGCCGTGCGTAAAACGCTCTCCCGAAGCGCGACGTCCAAGACAGAATGTTTCCCATCCAAAATACACTGCGTGGGCCGCAAGCGTGATTTGATTGTGGATATCCACTTTTGCCTGGTCAAACACAATGGATTCCTGGGGCAACCACTCCAGAACTCCTCCCTCGCGCACATGCATCGTCAACTGTTGCACGGCGCGGGGGCCGGGGCTACGGTACCATTTGCTTGCACCGGGGGTTGTAATCAAGGCATGCGACAAGGCCTCGAGCTCGATGGCTATGTGGAGCTGATCGCCGGCCACGATTCCCCCGGGAGGATGCAGCAGAATCGTATGGCAAATGCCGTTACCTTCGGGGTACAAGGGTTTTTGTACGCGCAAGGGGCCCTGGTGCTCCCGTCTTGATAGTATGGTGGTGTTCTCCCGCTTCTTGAACCCAAGGGCAATCCTGGCATTCCAGCCGGCATCCTGCCTTTGGTCAAGTATCGGTGGCTGTGGTGAAACGAGCGTTAGGTCTGGGGGGTGCAGATCCAGGGCCATCGGGGATTCAAGGACCCATGTAAATTTTTACTTGCTGGAGGAACTCCTCTCTGGAGGAGCACTTGACCTGGTTTACTTCGCAGCTGGAGGTTTCGCGGGATTTGCCAATGAATTTTCCAGCTCTTTCGCCAAAGGAACCGAATTCGACGCCTTCATAGACATCGATGAGAACGAAAGAACGCACCGAGGCCGAACCATGCCTGGTGTTGGAGGTCATGATTTGTACCAGCATGAAACACTTGTTGAGATCGGCGTTATAGTGTGTTTTGTAGGTGGCAACAGTTGGGTTGCCCTTGTTTGGAAGCAGACCGTCCCCCCATTCCCGTTCAAACTCTCTTTCGGCCGCGTTGCTACAACGATCATTGTTGTCATAGGTGTTTTCATGGGGCGAAGCATATCCGTGGGCTGGGTACAGCGCACAGAACAGCAACAGGGAATGGATTATTTTCATGCAGTCGTCTGTCCTTGGGATGCAAAGGCGCATCATGCCTCGTTAATCAGGGATTCGGCGTCCTGATAGATGGCCTCCAGGCCCTCCTGGGTTAACTTCAAGACCTTGAGGCAGGCCTCGCCCAGCTTGTTCCATTCCAGCGATTGGCTCAATCCCAGATGCTTGTGCAGCAAGTGCTCGGCCAGTTGCGCGGTGGCTATGAGTCGGCGGCTCAAGGGCGGGATGCTGGGTTGGTTCAGATCAAGGGCCTGCACTTCATGATGGTGGCGAATAGCCAGACAGATTTCTTCCGGGAGCCACCAGTTTTGTGCCAGCAGACAACCCACCATGGCATGGTTGGTGGGGATTTCCAGATCCTCGATGTGCGTGAAACTGGCGTTTGGTTCGTGATTGGCTTTCTCCAGAGTGGCACGATAGTTTGGGAAGCGTCCCAAAAGAACGGGAATGCCGCAGTTGCTGAATAACCCATAGGTGCAGGCATCTTCTGCAGTCAGTCCCGGCAATTGGAGGCGTTGAGCCAGGCGCCCGGAGAGATGGGAAATCCGTGTGGAAGAATCCCAGAATCGTTCGAGATTCTGTACATGCGGGAAGGCCTTGCGTAGGATGAGGCCGGCGATGGCCTGACTGGTGGTGCGCAATCCCAGAACGACCAAGGCCATTGCTCCAGAACGGACGTGCTTGTGCAAGCCAAAATAAGAAGAATTGGCGGTTTTGATCAAACCAGCAGAAATGCTCACGTCCGATCCGATCAGGGTTTCCAGTAGCCTGTAGTTGGGCTCATCTTTGCTGATTTCTGACATGAAGCGCGTCAGAATGGTTGGGCAAGGGGGAATCCCCAAGTCAAGAATGGATTGCTCCATGCGTCGTTCCACATCGGCTTCTTGTGGGCATTCATTGGCCTGTTGCATGGTCCCCCCTGTTCTGCAGCCAGGAGCACAAGGCTTCTTCCGGCATGGGTCTTGCGTAATAAAATCCCTGAATGGCGTCGACGCCAGCGCCGAGCAGTGCGTCGATTTCTTCCGGCCGTTCGCATCCCTCGGCAACAACGGTCATGCCCAATTCATGACCCAGTTGGGTCATGGCGCGCACAACCGCCAACGCGCGACGATCTTCTGGCAAGACCGACACAAAGGCTCGGTCCAGTTTGAGTTTTTGGGCAGGAATGTCTTTCAGATTGGCCAAGCAGGAATAACCCGTGCCGAAATCGTCGATGGCCAGGCCAACTCCTGCGGCAATCGCATTTTTGAGATTGTTTTGAACGGTCTCGGAAATATCCATGAACAAAGACTCGGTCAATTCCAGTTCGATGCAATCGGGCCGAACATTGGAGCAGATGAGGGCGGCATGCAAGGCCTGGGTGAATTTTTTGGAGATCAATTGCGCCCGAGATACATTGATTGCCACTTTGGTGCTAAACCCAGAAAGTTGCAAGTGGCGCGCAAACATTGCGCCCTGTAACAGACACCATTCTCCCAAGCGGATCACGATTCCGGTTTTCTCGGCTACCGGAATGAATTGCCCGGGGGGAATGTTTTCGCCGTTGGCAGAACAGCGCATGAGGGCTTCGACGGCCTCTACCGTGCCATCGGGGCGAAGGATGGGCTGATAGTGCAGACACAGGCCACCCGATTCGAGGGCCACGTGCAACTTGCTCTCGATTTCCAGTTCTTCCCGGGCCAGGACGACCCCAAGGCGTCCTGGAACCGGTTCTTCTCCAGAACACACGATATGGGCCCCACCCTTTTTCTTGGCGGCATACATGGCTCGATCGGCCCGTTCCAGCAAGGACAATGAGTCTTCTCCCGGGTCGAGGACGGCAATGCCGATGCTGGCTGTGGGGCGCAGCAAAATTTTGTCGATGGTGATCGGGGTTTCGATGGTTTGGGTGATTTCAGTGGCCAGGGTGAGTGCCTTGGTCTGAGTGCAATCTGTGACCAGGAGAACAAATTCATCCCCTCCCATTCGGGAAAACTCTGCCCGGTTTTCGAAACGTTGGCGCAATCGTTGCGCCAGGCTGATGATGATCTTATCCCCACCCAAATGACCAAAGGAGGCGTTGAGTTGCTTGAAGCGGTCGATATCGATCCAGATTACCGCACAAGGTAGCCCGCTTTGCTGCGAATCAAAAACCAGGCGTTTGGCAGATTGCAAGCACCCAAAGCGGTCTAACAGACCGGTGAGGGGATCAATCATGGATGAATGCAGTTGACATGGCTGAAAGTATCCTCGGATTCGGTGGCAAGAAGTCGTGGATGTGAGGGATGCGTCTTGGCACAAAAAGGTCATGAACCTGAACGTGTCATCTAATAGCGCTGTACCCCCATTGATACCAAAGACGGTGGAACATGAGCGGACAATATAGGGTTAAAATGTTCAGGAATCAAGCGACTGCCAAAGGACCGTACGATGTGTGGGTGTTGGCGCGTAGGAGACGGTACAATGACAGTTGGCGACTGATAGCTGTCATGTGACTGTTATATTATGTTTTGATGTCTGCACGCCCTTGCGTGCATGTTTTTCCTCTGGAGGGCAGCATGCGCCACCTCGTGGTCTGGTTTATCAATGCCATCGCACTGTTCATGCTGCCTTACTTGATGAGTTCCATACAGGTGGATTCCTTTGCTGTCGCCCTGATTGCGGCACTGATATTGGGACTGGTCAATACCTTCATTCGCCCCTTGTTGGTGCTCTTTACCCTGCCGGCAACCTTGCTGTCTTTAGGGCTATTCATTTTTGTCATTAACGGCGCCTTGTTCTGGTTGGTGGGAAATTTTGTGACAGGATTCCATGTGCGAGGATTTTGGTCTGCAGTGGGCGGCGCCATCCTCTACAGCATCATTTCCTGGACATTGACCATCATGGTGCACAATGATTCTCGCTGACCCCACTGGTTCAAGGACCAGAAGGGCGGTCGTGAATATGGACTAGTATGGATTCCAATCAGGAAAAATTGGGCCAAGAACTTGACCGCTGTCAGCGTGCGCTGGCAGAAAGTGAAAAAAAGCTGGCGCTATTGTTCCGTCATTCCCCTTCGGCCATTGCAGTGTTTGATCGGGACATGCGCTATATTGCCTATAGTCAACGCTGGCTCATGGATTACGGGTTGGGTGAGCGCGCTTTGGAGGGGCTTAGCCACTACGAGGTTTTTCCAGAACTGCCCGAGCACTGGAAAGCCATCCATCGGCGCTGCCTGTCCGGGGCGTCGGATCGTTGTGAGGAAGACCCGTTTCGGCGCCCTGACGGCCACATCGACTGGGTGCGCTGGGAAATTCATCCCTGGTATGACGCCGAAGGTGCCATCGGCGGCATTATCATCTTTTCCGAAATAATCACCCAGCGCAAGCAGGCGGAACGTCACGTCAATCACTTTCGTACGCTGCTCAACCATTCCAATGACGCCATCGAAGTCCTTGATGCGCTAACCTTGCGTTTCGTCGACATGAATGAAACGGAATGTCGTGTATTGGGTTACAGCCGTGAAGCGCTCCTGTCCTTGCGGCTTCCGGATGTGGTTCCTGTGTTTAATTGGGAACGGCACAACAAGATTCTTGAGCAAATCACCCAGACCGGCACTGCACGTTTCGAAAGTGTGCGCAAACGCAAGGATGGCTCTACCTTTCCCGTGGAAGTCAGCGTGAAGTTGGTGGAACTCGAGCAGTCCTATCTCGTCTGCATCGTCTCGGATATCACCCAGCGCAAACAATCAGAACAGCAACTGGAGCGGCATACACGGTTTTATGCCGCCTTGAGTCAATGCAATCAAGCCATAGTTCACCTGTCGGACGAGATGGCCCTGTTTCAGGAGTTGTGTCGCATTGCGGTGCAATTTGGGGGAATGAAAACGGCCTGGATCGGTCTGGTGAAAGATGACACCCGGCGGATTCAACCTGTTGCAAGCTATGGCAACGAGACCAGGTTTTTGCAGGATATGACCATTTCAGCAGATCGTGCCGGACCCTACAGCGTAGCACCAACGGCCGTGGCCATTCGCGAGGATCGTGCTTACTGGTGCCAGGATCTGTTGCAGGATGAGGCCACGCTGCCTTGGCGTGAAGTCATTGAACGTGCGCAGTGGGCCTCGTCAGCCTCTTTGCCCCTGCATCGAGAGGGCCGGGTCATTGGCGCCTTTGTTTTATATTCGGCGGAGATCGATGCCTTTGATGAACTGACCCGCAATCTGCTGGTGGAAATGGCATTGGACATCAGTTTTGCATTGGACGGGTTTGATCGGGAGATGCGGCGCAAGCAGGCCGAGGAGGCGTTGCGGGAGAGTGAAATCCGTCTGCGTCAAACCACTGAAATGTCCGATATTGCCATCTGGGAATATGACGTCCAAACGGATCGGATGACGCGTTCGGCCAATCATGATCAGCTCTATGGGATGAGCTGGCAGGAGGTTTGGCACAGTGCCACCTTTTTGAACGCCACCCATCCGCAAGATCGTGAACGTGCCAAGGCAACGGTGTTTGCGGCGTTTGCCCCGGGAGGGGCCGATTCCTATGCCTTCGATTTTAGGGTGGTCAAACCAGATCAAACCATTGCCACGTTATGGGTCAAAGGGACGATCGTCAAACGCGATTCGGAAGGGCAGGGATTGCTGGTTCGCGGGGTGCTGATCGATGTCACCGAACGCAGGCAAACCCAGGATGCACTGCTGGAAAGTCAGGGGCAGCTGGATCTGGCGCTCCACTCTGCAGGGATGGGGGTGTGGCGTTTCGATTTGATCACTAATCAGCGTTATTTTGATGCCCGCACCTGTCAGCTACTGGGCCTTGACCCCACCACATTTTCCGGGACGGCCCAGGAATTCTTTGACGTCATTCATCCGGAAGACCGAAACGCCGTGGAGTTAAGTCTGGCTCGTACCATCGAGCAGAACGAACCCTACGAGTCGGATTATCGTGTGATCTGGAAAGATGGCAGCATTCATTACATTACTTCGCGGGGCAGGTTGGAACGTGATGCTCAGGGCCAACCCTGGAAAATCAATGCCATCCTTTTCGAGATCACGGAATGGAAGGAAGCGCAAAAACAGATCAATAGTCTGGCGTTTTATGATTCCCTCACCGAATTGCCCAATCGTCGCCACCTGTACGAAAGAATGCAGCATGCCCTTGCGGTGAGCGCACGCAATGGGCGTCGGGGAGCGATTTTGTTCATCGATCTGGATAACTTCAAGACGATCAACGATACCCGGGGGCATTCGGTGGGAGATATTCTCTTGAAGCAGGTTGCCAGCCGTTTGAATGCCTCTGTGCGGCAAGAGGATACGGTGGCCCGCATTGG
This sequence comes from Ferrovum sp., assembly GCA_027450105.1. Taxonomy (GTDB): domain Bacteria; phylum Pseudomonadota; class Gammaproteobacteria; order Burkholderiales; family Ferrovaceae; genus JAJZHV01. The sequence goes on along the minus strand of DAIDKJ010000021.1, from coordinate 319 downwards.
GGGAGATGAATTTGTGGTGATGTTGGAAAACTTGAGTGAGACAATTTCCGAGGCCGCCACGCAAACACGACTCATCGCTGAAAAAATCCTCGCGGCCTTGTCGCGGCCCTACCCGATCACTTCGTACCACTTCCACTGCACTTGTAGTGTGGGTATCGCCCTGTTTGACGGACGCTTGCAATCCACGGATGAATTGCTCAAGCAAGCCATTGAAAGCGATAGCAAAGCCAATGTCGCTGTCGGGGTTTCCCAAGCCGAAATGCAGTTTGGCAGTGGGCAACTGGAACAAGCCTACGCCACCTTGGCACGTTTGCGGGAA
>DAIDKJ010000020.1 GCA_027450105.1 Ferrovum sp. | reverse complement strand
CCATCCTCCCTCGTAGCACGCGCGTGCGGCCGACTTTCTTGTAGGGTTCTGTGCTGAATGAAGCGGTGTGGCGGCACACCACTCCAGTGACGTACGCAGCGCCCAAGGCAAAGGAGCCTCTTGTCCATCACGCCAGGCGCTCAATAAGACACGCAGATAGCTCTGGGCCAATTCCGGCACCGGGGCAGGCAGGGCCAACACCACATCGGGCCCCACCAGAATCCGGGACAGGGGAAAGGCTTGTGCGGCTGCCGCATTCAACACCAGCCAGGAATGCAGCAATTGCTGGATGCGGATCTCGACTTTGCCGTTCTTCTGGCGAACCAGTTTAGAGGGAGTCCATTCCACACTCTGATGGGGTGGTTCCTGTCCTCCCCACTCCAGCAACCAATCTTCCAGTTCGACCCCATCCTGCTCAAAACACACCCGCTGTTTACCCCCGACGGAATGTGCGGAGGTTCTGTAAACGGTCCACCAATGCAACATATTCCACGCCGAGGCTTGCAACGCCTGACGTTCATGCTCTCCTGGCCCCCCCAGGGGCAGCATGGCACTGGCTGACAAACGGGCCATACTGCGAGCGACGTTGTGCTCCAAAGATCCTTGTGGATCTCGAAGTGAGTTGGCCAGCAGATTCTGCAATACGCGATGACGCTGCAGGTCGTCCAGGGCCATCACTTCACCGTCGAGCTCCAGCTCGTTGTCCGCATCAAACTGAACTCCCAGGCGGTTTTTGAAATATGTTTTGACCGGGTTGCGCAAAAAACCAGCAAGCTGGTGCAATGTGACCTGCTGCACGGGCTGCAGAGTATTCTGCACAGAGGTTGCAGAACCCTGTGGAAGGGCCGGCACGTCCGGCAAGTCATGGGCAGCACGCCACTCGCTGGCGTAGGTCAGCAATGCCCGGCCCTCGAAATAGCGTCTGCTGAAGGGTTGCATGGGATGCCATGTGGTTAGCGCCTGCAACAGGGCCTCCTGCGCCTGTTGCTCCCGGTCGTGCCCCGCAGCGCGCCAGCCAGCAGACAGATAGTCGCGCAATTGCGAAACCAGAACCGAAGGGGGGCACAGACTGCCATCCTGGAGTGATCGTCCGGTCCAACTAATGCTCAGAACGCGGCGTGCGGAGAGCAATGCTTCCAACATCAAATAGCGATCATCTTCCCGCCGGGAACGATCTCCCGGTCGATACTGCCCAGCCAGAGTCATCAGGTCGAAGTCATTGACCCGGGCTTGCCGGGGATAGTCCCCTTCATTCATTCCCACCAGACAAACCACCTGAAACGGAATGGCGCGCAAGGGCATGAGCGAACAGAAGGTAACCCCTCCCAGCAGGAATCGACCTGTACGCTGGTGCGTCTGCTGCAAGCGCTCCAGCCAGGCTTCACGGAAGACAGCCAAGGGAAGGGTGCCTGCAAATTCCGCCACGGCACAAGTTTCCAGCCAATCTTCCAGCGCCTCCTGCAGGTTAGCCAGCAGCGTGCGCTCTTCCTCATCCTGGGGAGAAACCCATTGATCCAGCAACGTACGAGCCCGTTCAACCCAAAGCGCCGGTGATGCAGGCTGCAGGGCCCAAGTCCACCACTGGTCGAGTCGCTCCAGTAACATCGCCAGCACACCCACCAATTCCGCCTCGAGTCCACCGATCTCCTCAAAGGGATCGACCCCGCGAAAGGGTTGTGCGTTGCCACTGGCAAAGCCCAGCAACATTCGCTCCAGGCCATAGCGCCAGGTAAAGACCTCTGCACAGGCCTGTAATTCCAGTTGAGCACGATGATCTTCGTGCAGGCCCCAGCGCACCCCGGCCCCGGTGCACCAACGCAGCAACTGCTCCAACCCTTCGGAGTCGAGGCCCATACGGGCCGCAATGGCTGGAACTTCCAGCAGGGCATGTACTTCGCTGGTAGTAATCCGCTTGCCGTCGATATTCAAGAGCCATTTCAAAGCCAGAAGCAGAGGAGCATCGGGTCGCAGAGGCTGATCGGCAATCGCAAAGGGAATGAAACGGGGATCCTGAGTGGCGTACTGGCCAAATACCGCCTTGATGCGGGGAATCCACGGGCCAATCTCCGGCACCATCACGATGATGTCGCGCGGCTGCAAAGTCGGGTAGTGCTGCTGCGCCAACAAATCCAGCAACTGATCGTGCAATTGTTCCATTTCGCGCATGGGGCTGTAGGCCACGTGAAATTGAATCGAGCGATCTTGCGGACCGATGGTTTCTGCGGGAAAACGGGTGGCCGGATGCTCCCGCAGCGGCCGCAAATCCCGAATGGCGGCCTGAACCTGTTGCAGCAAGGTTGATCCGTCCTCCTCCGAAAAAACATCCGTACGCGGTAGCGCAAACTGTTCTCGGGCTTGCGCCACGTCATCGAAGCGGTCCAGCTGGCGCATGAAGTCACGCCCCTGCCGTCCCCAGGCTGCCAGGAGCGGATGCCCCTCTGCCTGGGCCTGCGGCAACGGAAGGGAGGCCAGATCCTGGCCGTGGCGCAACGGGTGACGCCGACGCACACCGGCCCATGACTCCCGCCCGTCAATGCTATCCGCCCAGTGAAACCGACAAGGATTGGGCACTGCCATCAGAACCTGCACCTGTCCCGCCAGCGCCACAAGCAGCTCTAAAATGGCTGGCGCCAAGGTCGAGGCGCCAAAAACCGTAATGCGCCGGGGAATGGAACCCACGCGCCTGGCGGCATGACGTAACTGCTCCAGGGCCCTGTGATGTACGACGGGACGAATCTGGCAGCGTTGCGCCGGCGCCAGCGAAGCGACCAATTCCTGCCAGAGATGGGCTTGCCAATGCTGATGCGCCGGCAGCGCCATACGCTTTCCGTTGGCAGCAGTGATCTCCGTCAAACCGTGGGCCCAGAGCTCCAGCCAGTCCATGCGGTAGACTTGGTATTGGTCGTAGAGATCCGCCAGATGCTGTGCCCACTGATACCACTGCGCGGAATCGGCACCACGCAAACGACCCAGAAGAGCTTCGAAACGCGGGTCGGTGGATACCTCGGGTAATCGCTGCATCAGGCGCCACAGCAAGGCGTCACGATCCAGAGGGGCCGTGGTGGGGAGGGCCTCCGGCGCCAGGATTTGACGATACAACTGCCATTGAAAGCGCGCCGGAAGCTGTACTCGGGCTGCCGCAAAAATTCCCGAGCACTGCGCCCAGGACATTTTCAGCCATTCCCCGGCCCCATGGCTGGGCACCAGCAGAATTTCTTCTTCCAGCGCCTCCAAGGGCCACTGGTTTAGGCAATGCAAGGTCAGATCACGGAGTTCTTCCATGCGATTGCCATGCAACACCAGCAACCCTGGGCGAATGGTTGTCATCCCCGGAACTCCACTTGCCGCCCTCCAGGGGTAATCGGCCTGTGTCCCCCGGGCGACATCCAGGGTGCTTCATCTAGGGGAGTGACCTGATCTTCCAGGGATTTCTGGCGAATTACAGCGCGGCGATTGTCCCAAAAAGGATCGCCTGCTCCACACTTACACAGCGGGTTTACGTCGCGCGCATCTCCTGTAGGGCATACCCCCATGAAATCAGCACGATTTTTGGAATCGAGAAGGGCATAGGGAAGAATTATTTTGGGCATGTTTATTGCTCATCACTCGATTCATATCACCAAACGGAGTATAGACGTTGTTCCCCTCGCTCATACAGCCCAGACATTCTTTTCTGATAGTCGACCGCCTGAGCCTGCACACCCGCATCAGCCTCTTGTTGACGGCAGTAGTTACCAGCATGATGCTGGTCCTTGGAGGGCTTTGGCTTTCCAGTACCCGGGCCAGCATACATGAAGAAATCGAAGCGGCTGCGCGTGTGTGCGAACAATGGCTCAACGTCCTGGCAAGCGAAGCGCGCCAAGCCCCCTCCCCTTTGGCCAACCAGCGACTGCTGGACCAGATCAAGGCGGCCGGAAGGATCCGCGCCAATGCTATTGAAGTCATCGATGGTACAGGTCACCGCGTCTACCAGTCACCCCAGCCAAGCTACAAGGCTGGCCGTGCCTCGCCCGCCTGGTTTGCCCAACTCACGGAACCAGTGTTTGCTCAACGCCGCATCAATGCCGGAACCCTGACCTTGATCATCACCCCCGATTCATCTCGCGCAGGACTCGATGCCTGGGATAATCTCTTTGCCATCCTGGCCTGGATGGGGGCGTTGCTCGTAGCCCTTTTCCTGGCTGTGCGCTGGGCACTGAACCGCGCCTTGCGCCCGCTGGATCAAATCCGAAGCGCCCTTGAATACACCGGGCAGGGGCGTTTTGATACCCGGCTACCGCTGTATGACAGCCCCGACCTGAATCGCCTGGCCCATGCCTTCAATTGCATGGCAGACCGTCTGAACGAAGCGGTGCATGACAATGTTCGCCTGGAAAGCGCACGTGCTCTTGCACAACAGTTACAGGACCGGCTGGAAGCCGAGCGCCACAGCATTGCCCAGGAGTTGCATGATGAATTGGCCCAAGGCATTACTGCCGTCCGAGCAATGGCCGGAGCCATCGTGCAACGTGCCAGCGCGACCCCCACCTTGAAAGACTACGCGCAGAGCATCATTACAGTGACCAATCAAATCCAGGATGGCATCCGCCATACTCTGCACCGTCTTCGTCCTTTTGGTACTGAGGATGGCATTAGCCTGAATCAGGCGTTGCAACGATATCTGGATCTGTGGCAGCAGTATTACCCCGATTTAACCTTGCAAGTGGAGTACTTTACCGAGCCGTTGCAGGTGGAGGACGAACTGGCGCTCACGGTAGTACGCCTTGTTCAGGAAGGTCTGACAAATGTCGTCCGCCATGCTTCGGCCACGCAGGTCCGGTTGAAGCTCCACGTCGCCTGCCATGAGGATAACAGATGGCTGGAATTGACCTTGACAGACAACGGACGCGGCCTTGGCGGCAACCAAGCAAGTCCTCCGGGCTGCGGACTTGGCCTGGTCGGTATGCGTGAACGCGTGGCAGCCCTACAGGGCGAACTATCGATCTCCAGCCTCCCTGGTGGCGGCGTATGTGTACATGCCCGCCTGCCCATGGGCAAAAGACAGACCACTTCTGCACCAAGCGCGTCCGGTTGAGCATTCCTTCGGACTCATTTAACGGAGAATTTACCATGAACACCACACTCAACGCTCTGACCATTCTGCTGGTGGATGACCATGCCCTCGTGCGCATGGGTTTTCGTCTGCTGTTGGAAGGCGCAGGCGCAGCCAAGGTCATTGAAGTCCATCGTGGCGAAGCCGTACTCGAGGCCTATGAGTGCGCACAACCGGATGTGGTCGTCATGGATATCTCCATGCCCGGCATGGGCGGAATAGCAGCACTGCAGCGTCTGCGCAGCCATCATCCAGCAGCACGCGTACTGATGCTATCCACTTTCCATGACGCCATCACCCCGGTACGGGCCCTGAAGGCTGGTGCCTTGGGTTATCTGTGCAAGCGCTGTCCCCCAGAGCAGTTGATCACGGCCGTGCAACAAGTCATGCTCAACCAGCGTTATCTCGATCCGGAACTGGCACAGTCCGTCGCCCTGGCGCATCTCACTGGCGACACCGACCTGGCCGACCTTTTGACTGACAAGGAACTGATGGTCTTCCTGCAGTTGGCCCAAGGGCGTTCGGTCAATGAAGTGGCTCAGGATTTTCATCTCAGCCCAAGCACCGTGGGCACGCATCTGTACCACATCAAGCAAAAACTTCATGTACAAAATGCCGCCGAAATGACCATCGTTGCACTGCGCAACGGTTTTATTGAAGCCTGATCATGCAACACCCATTCCGATTCCCTTGAACAGGACTCCATGCAGCGATGAAATTACTCCGTTACGGCCCCGTCCATCAGGAAAAACCCGGCATCCTGGATTCCCGGGGGCGAATTCACGATCTTTCCTCCATCATTCCAGATCTCACTGCCACTTCCCTGGCAGAGGATCTATGCTCCCGCTTATACGGAATCGATCCCGGATCCTTACCCTGTGTTGAAGACGATGTTCGCATGGGCTGTCCTGTGGCAAACATCGGCAAAATCATTGCCGTGGGCCTCAATTATGCAGAACACGCCAAGGAGTCTGGCCTGAGTTTACCCACTGAACCCATCCTGTTCATGAAGGCCACTTCGGCGCTCTGTGGCCCCAATGACGATATCGTGATTCCACGGGGTGCAACCAAGACGGATTGGGAAGTCGAACTAGGTGTGATCATCGGAAAAACCGCGCGCTATGTCGATATCCACAAGGCCCTTGGGCATGTTGCCGGGTACGTGATAGTCAACGATATTTCCGAGCGCTCTTACCAGTTTGAACGGGGCGGCCAGTGGGACAAGGGCAAAAGTTGCGACACATTCTGTCCCGTCGGACCCTGGCTGGTTACTCCGGACGAGGTCCCTGATCCGCAAGGACTGTCGATTTGGCTAGAGGTCAACGGCCAACGTCGACAAGCAAGCAACACCCGTCATTTGCTCTTTGGCATTGCCCACCTGATTTCCTACATCAGCCAATTCATGACGCTCTATCCTGGCGATCTGATTAGTACGGGTACTCCCCCGGGAGTCGGTTTCATGCAACAGCCTTCACCCATTTTCCTCCAACCCGGTGATGTGATGACCCTGGGGATCGCATCGCTCGGTACCCAAACCCAGGTCTGCCGTGCCTGGAGTGATGATCGTTGACCAGCCAGAGCATCGGGTTGCTCCTGCGCACGCCTGTTTGGCGTGGCCCCCCCAAGCATGGCCGGAAATCAGGCAGCCTGCGCTCTATCCCCAGCAGGTGGACTGCCCAAGTCAAGGGGAACCATGCGGACACAGGGCTTTTTTTACAATCCTGGCCAGGTATGGCTCCCGCCCGCGTTCATGGCCAAATTGCCACCATCCACCGGAAGTAGTACCCCATTGACGGCTCGCGCGGCGTTGGAAGCAAGAAAAATGGCCGGACCCACGTAATCTTCAGGGTCAAGTAATTTACCCTGCGGCAGACCAGCAAGAATCCGCGGCAACACATGATCGCGAAAACGTTGGGTGTCCATGTGCGCACGTAACCCGGGGGTCAGCGTCTGGGCCGGTAGCAATGCATTGACGCGAATCCCCGCGCCGGCGTATTCAATGGCAAGTTCGCGCGTCATCTGATGAACCGCCGCCTTGGCACAACTGTAGGGCATGGCCCCCCGCCCCAAGGCCAATTCGCCAGCATTTGAGCCGATGTTGATGATGGAGCCATCGCCCGCCGCCAGCATGACCCGTAGCGCTGCACGACAGCATAAAAAATAGCCCGTCAGATTGACGGCCAACATACGGTCCCAATCCTCCAGTGGCAATTCGTGCGGACGTACTCGTGCCGGAAAAAGGAAAGGGACGTTGACCAGCACCTCGATAGAACCCAAGGCACTGGCCAGGGTTGCGAACATTTCGGTGACTTGTGTCGGATTGCTGATGTCACAAAGGATGGCTAAAGGGTTCTGCCCCATTTGGCCAATCTCGGATGCGGTTTGCGCCAACCCCTGCACATCGCAATCGGCTATGGCAACACGCGCTCCCGCATGCGCAAACCCGATTGCAAGCGCGTGACCAATGCCTCCATTGGCTCCGGCCCCGGTAACCAGTGCAATTTTTCCCTCAAGATCAAAGCGTGACATGGTTGTTTTCCTGACAGGTTTCGTTGCTGGCTTGATGCCCGTGGGAAGCCAAGGTGATGGTGCCGCTGTTACCGTCCAGCCACAGCCACGAACCGTCGGCAATGAGGCGCGTAGCATCGGGCAAAACCACTGCCGGAATGCCGGCCTCGCGAGCCTGACAGGCACTATGTGCAAGTAATCCACCGACTTCCACAATCAGACCGGCCACCCTTCGAAACAATGGCGCAAGACCAAGATTGGCAGAGCGCAACACCAGAATCTCATGGCCCGTCAACTGGTTGGCGAGCAGGGAAACGCTGTCCACACTGGCATCGATGACCTGCGCAACTCCACACACACGCCCTGAAGAAAGACCCGCACCATGCCACACGGAGCCCCGCAAGAGCTCGGGTGGTTGACCAAGCGCATGGAGTCGGGAGCCAAAAATCACGCTCGGCAACTGTCGCTGGCGAAATGCCTGGCGCGCCAGTTCACGTTCCTCTTTCCGTTTTTGAGCCAGGAGCAACAGACGCGGTGGTTCTTGCACTGTGCGCCGCAACTCCTCCGGCCGCAAATGAAAGATCAGCTCCGCCTTCCATCCCAAACATCCTGCCAAGTGTAGCAACGCACTTCGGATTGCACCGTGGCCCACGGTATAGTAATGCTTGATGGTTTCGCGCAGCGGCAATAGTTTCTGGGCAAAATCCAGATTGGCACGCAACTGGCTGCGCTGTTTTGCGGAAGCACCGAGCACGAGCAGTCGGGCCTCGAGGCTCTGCTCCACGGCCTGACGACGCGTCACCTGTTGCGCAAAGTCAGCCACGGGGCGACGCCCTGAAGCGCGTAACTCGTGCAGCATGGTGTCAAGTTTGTTTGGACACTCCCACAACCGCGGCTCGCTCAGCTCTAATTCATTGTCGGCACTATGCCCGTAGGCAGCAAGAAATTCGGCACGCGACAATCGACCGTCGGCAAGCATTTCGAGCCATAAGCACTGGCGCGTTACCAGACTACCGGGAAGCCCCGCCAATAAGGACGTGCAAAGATGCTCGCCCTCATCGCCAAACCAATGCAGCAGATCAGTGCGCAAACGACCGGCAAAGTAAAAACCCAGGCGAGCGGCAATTACAAACTCGACACAGGGCCCGCGTCGCAGTTGATCGATCAGACGCGCAATGGCCGAAACCGTTGCAGCGGGTGACCGGGCATTCCACTGCGGAATTGCTGGGCATAAGCCTGGTTCGATGTCACTGGAAAAACGTTGCAGGAAATCGGTGGCTGCAACAGCCAGGCGCGCACGAAAAGCCTCCGCCTGGGACGGTTCTTCCATTTCGTTGTACAGCAGAAGCTCTGGATAGTTGGCCAGCTCTGGCTGGGCAAGTACCCGATCCAGGAAATGATCCACCGGGGGTGAGGCCCCATAGTTGAACGTGGCCGCATCCACTTCAAGATTGAAATAGGGTTGGCCGGCAACCAATTCGTAGAGGTACTCCACGCAGCGCGCATCAAAGCAGTAACCCAGACGCTGGCGACCAGCCACGATAGCACCAAAGCGCCCGGCAAACAGCCGTTTGAACAGGGCAAAACTCATGGCTGTGGGCGTGGGGAGCAACTCTCCAATATTCCCGTTGCTCAGCACCAAATCATGCCCATGCAAGATTCCCTGTTGACGCAATCGTGCAAACTTGCGGCTCAAACGTTTTCGTTCACGATCCATCAAGGTGTGCAGTGGATCGGCTGCTTGCCCGCCAAGAGCCACAATGGGCCGGGACTGAACCACCCAGACCTTTTCGGGAGTCACTGCAAACTCCACGTCCTGCGGGGTTTCGAAGAAAGCCTCGGCGCGCAACGCCAGACGGCTGACCTCCGCCGCCTGACGCGGGGAAAGACAGGAGGCCAGGACTCGCTCGGGTGGTACTGGAGTTTCACCGCAGGGACCCAGTTCAGTGGGTTTGGCAACGATCGTCCTGCCAAGGAGCTTATGCCGCCGGGAAAATTGATAACTGTCGGCAGCCACCCGGCCCGCAGCAAGCGGTTCGGCCAAGCCCCAAATGGCGTTGATCAGCACCCGGCGACGGTGGGGTGCCAAGGGATCGCAGGTGTAGGCAACGCCCGCCGCAGTGGCAGGGATAAGTCTCTGGATCAAGAGCGCCAGAGAAAACCTTTCATGGGCTCCCTGGGTTTTTCGGTAATGGCGGGCCAGCGGCGTATGCCACGCCGATAGACATTGTCCGATCGCGGCAAGCAATGCACTTTCCCCGCAAACACCGAGCACGCTATGATAAATGCCCGCGTAGCTGGCGCCGGCCCCATCTTCCTCCAGTGCCGAACTACGCACGGCCACGGTTCCCCCACCCAGCATCCCATAGGCGGCGATCACCTCGGCGTGCAACCCTGGGCCCCAGCCATCCGCAGCAACAGCACTCAGACAAAATCCTGGAGCCACAGGAAATCCTGATTGCATCAAGCGCGCCAGGCGCAAGGCTTTGTTGCCGATGAGTGGCTGATCTTCTGGGGTTGCAGCACTCAAAAAGATGATGCTCCTCACGCTCATGCGACCAGTTCCGCTCCAGCGACCAATCCATTGTCACGAGCGATCCGGGCACCACTCCACTGTTCCTTGAGGGAGGACCATTCCGCAGCGTAACCCGACACATCCTGGTCGCCCGCCAGGACGTGGTTGAGTACTCGACGGTAGAAATCGACGATACGCACAATCAATGTGGTGGATCGTTCACGCCCGGGGATTTTGAATCGTTCAACACCCATGGCAACGTATTCGGGAAATTCCCAAAGCAGAAGCTCGGGGCTGCTTTTCAAGTGCGGCGCTTCGGGATGTAGATGCGCTCCCGCATGTAACTCCCACTGGGCACGGCAAATACGATAGCAACTGCCCCCGCGCGAGGCTGAGCCGACAAAATGATCCTTGGCCTGTTCATCGCGCAGATGCTTGACGTGAAAGTAGCTACTGGAGTAACAACGCCCGGGGCAGATGCGCCCGCGGTGAGTAGTCTGAAACATGAAGGCTTCCAGCTTCATGGGGCTGGCAGCGCGAATTTCAGCGGCTTCAGCGACCCCCCAACGGTAGGGCAAAACCACATAGTCCGCCCCAAGGGCATCGTAAAACCGAACATCATCGATATTGAAGACCCCAGCGGTAACACTCACGTGAATATCCAGATTTGGGCAGCGTTGGCGCACAAGGGGAATCAGTCCGGGGTCGCAAATCATCACCCCGCCTGCTCCCCAGGCCGCAAAATCGTCCACCTTGGCCAGAAAAGCGTCCACTTCGCTGGGAGCCGGCATCACGTTGATGGCGATGCGCACATCCTTGCCCAGTGCTTGCGCGTGGGCAATCAATTCGCGAATTTCCCCATCTTCGAGCTCGTCGCTGGCGGGTCGCCTGCTCCAACCGCGCGGACCAACGTACACCGAATCAGCGCCGTTCTCGAGAGAGAGTACGGCCATTTCCAGGGAGCCACCAGGGGCCATGAGTAGACTCATCATTCACCTCTTCTAAAGAAAGCCCGGAGCGAAAACGCCTTCGGGAATATCGGTTTCACCCAGGCATCGAGCCAACGTGTGCAGATCGGTTTGCATCGTACTATCCCAACCAGCAGAAATCCGTGCCAGCCATTTGGCCCGCAGGGCTTGTGTGTCGGCCTGGTTTGCGCTCAACCCCGTCACGGCACACCAGACAGGCAGGTCGGCGCGCAATAGGCGCACAGCAGCAGACACGGCTAGCGCAAATCCCTGAACCAGATCAGGCTGTGCCTCCAGCAAGGCGTTGGAAAAAACAAAAAAAGTCGACGGTACAGGGCGCACCCCAAGCACTGGCAGCATATCGAGCAGATCACACACTTCCACAAACTGCCCACTGGCAACCAACGCTGGTATTTGATGCCAGTACAGCAATGCCCCATCCAGGCTGCCGTTTACAAGTTGTTCCTGCAAAGCGGTTTTGGATCCGGTGTCGACGCGATCACAGGCGTCTTCAGGATCGAAATCATGCAGTACCCGGCAAGCAGCTCGCAGTAGCAACCAGTTTTTGTCCTGTGGATGAATCACTCCAATACGCCGGCCTGGGAGCTCTGACAACGTTGTGTACCGGCCAAGCGGTGTCAACAAACCACCAAAGATCGCCCCATACGGTACGGCTGCCACCAGCGAAATACCCTTGCGACGACAGCGCGCAATGGACAACCAATCGGTATCCACCACATCAGCAGTGGCTGTAGCCAGACAGGATTCAGTGGCCTGCAGGCCAGCGCGCATTTGATCGTCTGCCAACTGGACTTGCAACCGAAAACCATTGGCTTGATCAAGCGCATGTAAAACGATGGTCTGCATGAGCCAACGTCCGCTTCCGCTGGCTTCAAATCCGGCACGTAAAACCGGCACAGGTCCATGCCGGACCAGGCCAGCGTGCGGCGCTTCACACCGCATAACTGGCGGCTCGATCCATCAGCGTATCCACCCGCTTGCTCTTTTCCCGCACCCAGCGAAGGCGCAGATCAGCAAGTTCCTCGGTATATTCATCCAGAAGATTTTCCTGTGCCAGCACGCGATCGATCACCTTGCGATAAAAACGCACCAGATCACGGATCATCGGCACCGGGCGTTCACGTCCAGAAAGCTTGAAGCAGGTCACCCCTTCGGCGACGAAACGCGGCAACTGCTCCAGCATCAATCTGGCATCACGACGTAGTTTGAGATCGATCGGCACCGCATCATCGGTCCCAAACTGCCAGGCCGCCTGGCAAACGCGGTAACATTCCTTGGCGCCACGGTTGGCGCTGCCATGAAATGAAGTCTGGTTTTCCACCTCCAGCCACTCCCGAAATCGCAGGTAACTGCTCATGATGCATTTTCCAGGACAGATCTTGCCGGTCTGAACCGTTTCGAACAGAAAGACTTCGAGTGCGATGTCACTGGCCGAGCGCGCAGCAGCGATCTCCTCCACATCCCAGCGATAGGGCAAAATGATGGTATCGGCTCCAAGCGATCGGTAAAAGTCGGTATCGCGGGCATTACTGATTCCACTGCCAATACTGACGTGCAGTGTGGTCTTGGGCAACAGACGACGCAGCGCGTGCAGCGCACCCACATCCGTCACGACAAATCCCGCCGCACCAAGGTCGGCATACATCTGCGCTTTCGTAAGGAAACGCGGCATCTCGAAAGGACTGGGGTAGGTATTGAGCACGATCAGCAGTTCGCGACCCTGGGCCCTGGCATACTGGATTGCAGCCTCGATGTCAGCGTCGTTCATTTCAGATTCATAGGGCCTGCGGGAATAACCCAGGGGGCCCACATAAATGACATCAGCGCCCTCATCGATGGCTGTCCGCGCCATTTCAAGCGACCCCCCTGGAGCCAACAAGCGCACCATCTCAGACTCTCCCGAAATAACGTTGGCCGGCCCCTTCAAAGTAATAGCCGTTGCACAGACCTTCGTGGGACAGCGCATCGAGTTCGGCCAACCATGGTGCACAGTCTGCCGCGGCATCACCGGCGAATGCGCGCTCCAAAGCGGCCCGGTAGATATGCCCCACCTTGGAAGCATAGCCTTCGGCCTCACCCTTGTTTTGCACATAGAAGGCACTAAATCCTGCAGCAGCCAGCTGATCGGCGTGCTCGACCAAGCATAGATCCTTGCCAGACAGGGTCATGCGACCCGTATCCTTGAGCGACCAATCGTTGCTACTGCCATCCTTGCGCCCGCGCTTGAGCCAGTGATCTTCAAGGCAGGGGAAATTGCATTTGTTATTGCCGCACAATTTCTTGTTTTCGGTGTGTTCCATGATGAAACAAGTTTCGGAGATCACCAGCGGTATCTTGCCGTGCACCGGCAGTAAGACCTC
>DAIDKJ010000019.1 GCA_027450105.1 Ferrovum sp. | reverse complement strand
GGCAGCTTGCGACATCATCGATTTCCTCGGTTTGGTTGGCATTACGCCGTCATTTGGAATCATACTTCAAGCAACCCACGAATGGGGAGACATACCATGCCAACCTATACCCTCCATTATGCTGCTCTGGCCCTGAGCGCTGATGAAAAACATCAGATGGCGCAGGGGATTACGCAAGCCCATGAAGCTGCCACCGGCGCCGATGGATTTTTTGCCCAGGTCATTTTTCAGGAAATTGCCCAGGAAGACTGTTATCTTGGCGGCAGTCCGTTAGATCAGCCCCAGTTGTTTTTGCAAGGACAGATACGTGCCGGGAGGTCTCTCGACATCAAAGGCAAATTGTTGTCTTCCTTGAAAGAGGCTTTATTGAACGTGACTACTCTGGATCCCAGCCAGATATGGATTTATCTCGTGGAACTGCCCGCGTCCGATATGCTGGAATATGGGCATGTCCTGCCTGCTCCAGGCGCGGAGAGGGCATGGTTTTTATCCCTCGACCCAAGGTTGCAGCATAGATTACAAAAAAAATCCACACACAAACCCGATTAATCCACCGGTAGGTGCTGGTGAGGATTGACAACCAGCGTGACTCATCTGTATGGTGCGAAATGTTGCGCTGCAATATGCAGAAAAATTGTCAAATCAACCCCGCTGATGGCCTTCAAACTTTAACCAGGACGAGTAAACATGTACATAGAAAGTGATCAGATGACTGAATTCAATAAATCAGCCTTGGATACGGCGCTGCAACTCTCACAGATTGCCCTGAACAGTACCGAGAAACTTGTGGGTTTGCAGTGGGTCTCTACCAGGCAATCCTTGGCTGATGCCCATAACGTTCTGCAACCCGAGACCGATTTATGGGATTTGCCCACGTTGCTTGGTCTGCGCGCCAAATTGACCGAAAAAACCGTGGAAAACGCCGCGACATACCTGCGGAGTATCTATGAGGTGGCTGCGTACACCAAAAACCAGATTGCCGATTTGTTTACCCTGCAGTGGCGTGAGTGGAGCAAGAACATCAACAGCCAGTTACCCCTCGTGGTCTATGGCAGTGCCCATATTGATCGCACCCTTGCCCCTCAAGGAGAGGCTCAGGTGCAAAAGCCGGCAGAGGCAATTGATCCTTCAGAAGTGTCCAAGCCACTGGTGCGCCAATCCGAAGTCATCCCAGTCTCTCAGAGCGTTGCCGAAGTCCCGGTGCAGGCTGAAGTGATCGTAGCCTCTCAGAGCGTTGCCGAAGTCCCGGTGCAGGCCGAAGCGGTTGAATTCACGGTGCAAGAACCCGTTCTATCCCCAACATTCGATGAACCGGTGCGAGTTGCCGAGACGCTTTCCCGTGCTCATAAAACCACCATCACCGCCTCTGATTTTTCCGCAGGTCTCACCAAGCCTGCTGCTCCGGCGATGCGTTCCGGTAAAACGACAAAACCGGCTGCCGAGAAAACCAAGGCGGCAGTGGCAAAAAAGAAACCAACTGCCAAAAGATAAAATCCGCCGTACCCCAAACGACGAACCGGGTGTTGGGCCTGACGCCAAATGGCGCCTTGGCAGCACCCGGTTTTTCTACTGGGATAACTCCCTTTGGCGTCCAGGCGCGTTCATACACGTGCGTATGTCTCTGCGTTTAAAACAGAAAGCATAGAAAGCGGTAAATAGGCGTCTTGATTTGGGGGGCGTATGGGGTGGTCGAGCGAGCGACCCGGATGTGCCGCAAGGCTGGGTTTGGTAGGCCGTGCGGGATTCGAACCTGCGACCAACGGATTAAAAGTCCGCTGCTCTACCAGCTGAGCTAACGACCCAAACCAATCCAGTATTTTATAGGGCGTCTTTTCTCCAGTCAACTCGGAGCCTCTTCCAATGGCATAGGAGGCTGAAAAGGGATCGTATTTCCAACGGGATAGGAGGCTGAAAAGCCAAGCGCTTAAAAGCCGTGCGGTAACAGCATTTGACCACTCCATTCCCGCAGGGCATCGCGGGATTGATCCAGCATCAGGGCATCTGGCATGAAGCTTTTGACGGTGACGGGTTCAAAGCTCACGTAACGCGTAGGGGCTTGGGCGACAACAAACCCGGCTTGTCGGAACCAGCCACTGGCACGGCGCATATGCAAGGCATCGCTCACCAGGATGATGGCGCCACGCAACTCGGGGTGGCGCTGCAGTAGCGCAACGGGAGCTTCTTGCGTATTCCTGGAGTCTGCTTCCAACAGAATTTTTTGGGAAGGCTGCAATCGATTCAGCCACGCCTGTGTAGTGAGGGCCTCTGGAGGATCCAGAGTTCCAGCGCCAGAAATGACCAGCGGCAAATGTCGTTCCTGGGCCAACATCATCCCGTATAGACAGCGCAGGGCACTGGCTCCCGAGGGACCAATGCCGCCAAATTCGGGCGCATGGTAATTGTTTCCACCGGTCAGACACACGACAGCTGTGTAAGGTTGGAGGGGGATGGGTGCGAAGCGGGTTTCCACATGTTGAATCAGTGGGCGGGCGAAATAAGGGGTAGCCAGCCAGTACAGCGAAAGCAGCGCCAAAGACATCAGCGTGCGGGACACTCGGGGTTGGCGCTTCCACAACAATACGCTACCCATTAGCAGACCGATTTGCAGTCCGGGAGGTAAAAACCAGGCGCCAAAGAGTGTGCTGGCTAGATGATACAGCGCGAAGTCAAACACGGTATGTTCTGCAATACTTCAGGGAGGAACAAGGAATTGGCTGTGTTAAAATCATGGGTCAAGATATTAGAGGATTGATTGTGATCACGATTCGCCTTCCCGATGGCTCCGAGCGCCAGTATAACGCACCGCTGACAGTGGCAGAAGTTGCGGCCAGTATTGGGGCCGGTTTGGCCCGTGCCGCCTTGGCCGGAAAACTCGACGGACGCTTGGTGGACACCTCCACCCGTATCGAACACGATGCCACGCTGGCCATCGTGACGGAGCGCGATCCGGAAGGGCTGGAAGTGCTTCGTCATTCCACGGCGCATTTGCTGGCGCAAGCCGTCAAGGCGCTGTTTCCCGATGCGCAAGTGACCATCGGGCCCGTCATCGAGAACGGATTTTATTACGACTTTTCCTACACAAGAGCTTTTACTCCTGAAGATCTGGTGGCGATCGAAAAGAAAATGGTAGAGCTTGCCCATAGCGACCTGCCGGTGCAGCGCCGACTGATGCCGCGGGACGAAGCGGTGACCTTTTTCAAGGGGATTGGCGAAAGCTACAAAGCAGAAATCATTGCCAGCATCCCGGCAAACGAACCCATCTCCTTGTACCAGCAGGACCAGTTTGTAGACTTATGCCGTGGCCCCCACGTGCCCTCCACTGGAAAGCTCAAGGTCTTCAAGTTGATGCGTGTGGCTGGCGCGTATTGGCGCGGAGATTCCAAAAATGAAATGCTCACCCGTATTTATGGCACGGCCTGGGCGCGCAAGGAAGATCAGGAAGCCTATCTGACCCGATTGGAGGAAGCTGAAAAGCGCGATCATCGACGCCTGGGTAAGCAGTTGGATTTGTTTCATCTGCAAGATGAAGCGCCGGGAATGGTGTTTTGGCACCCGCGGGGTTGGGCCTTGTGGCAGGTGGTGGAACAGTACATGCGTCAGGTGTATCGGGATCATGGCTATCAGGAGGTGCGCTGCCCCCAGATACTGGATCGCACCTTATGGGAAAAATCCGGGCATTGGGAAAACTTCCATAAAAATATGTTCACCACCGAGTCGGAATCTCGTGACTTTGCCATCAAGCCCATGAATTGCCCTGGTCACGTGCAGATTTTCAACCAGGGAGTCAAAAGCTATCGGGATTTGCCGGTACGCTATGGAGAGTTTGGTTCCTGTCATCGCAACGAACCCTCTGGGGCGTTGCACGGGGTGATGCGGGTGCGAGGATTTACCCAGGATGACGGCCATATTTTTTGTACCGAAGATCAAATCCAGTCCGAAGTGTCCGCCTTCATCCAGTTGTTGCGCCGCGTGTATCGTGACTTCGGATTTACGGATATTCAGTATAAATTAGCCACGCGTCCCCAGCAGCGCGTGGGCTCGGACGCCATCTGGGACAAGGCGGAGGCAGCCCTGCAACTGGCTCTGGAGCGAAGCGCGGTCCCCTTTGAACGACTGCCGGGAGAAGGGGCCTTCTACGGGCCGAAGGTGGAGTTTCACCTGCGCGACAGTCTTGGCCGCACCTGGCAATGCGGGACCATTCAGGTGGATTTCTCCATGCCAGAACGTCTGGAGGCCAGCTTCGTGGGTGAAGACAACACGCGTCACGTGCCGGTCATGCTGCATCGTGCCATTCTGGGGTCCTTGGAACGCTTCATCGGCATTCTCATCGAGCATTTCGCGGGGGCGCTGCCCCTCTGGCTGTCTCCTGTGCAACTCATGGTCATCAATATTTCCCAGGGGCAAACAGAATACGTACAACAGGTCGTCAAAGTCCTTAAGGATCAAGGGTTCCGGGTAGAGTCAGACTTGCGAAACGAAACGATTAACTATAAAATACGCGATCACAGTCGTCAAAAGCTCCCCTATCTTCTCGTGGTGGGCGACAAAGAAGCCCAGGCGGGCTTGGTTGCAGTCAGGGGTCGGGGAGGAGAAAACCTTGGGCAGATGTCCCTCGAGTCCTTTATTAAGCGTGCTCAAGAGGAAGTCGCCCATTATTCAGGGTGTACGGCGTAGTGGCCAGGTCAGTCGGGTATTGCCTTGGGTGGTACCGGCTATTTTTTTGAATTGACAGGAGGTTGTTGCTATCGCTCAGGTGAAAGAAGTCCGAATCAACGAAGACATTTCGGTCCCCGAGGTCCGTTTGGTTGGTGTGGAAGGTGAACAACTCGGTATCTTCAAGATCGCTGACGCCTTGCGTCAGGCTGAAGAAACGGGCGTGGATCTGGTGGAAATAGCCCCCACCGCAACTCCCCCGGTTTGTCGGTTGATGGATTATGGGAAGTTCAAGTACCGCGAAAGCAAGCGACAACACGAAGCCAAGGTCAAGCAAAAGCAGATTCAGGTCAAGGAAGTCAAGTTTCGTCCTGGTACCGATGATGGGGACTACGCCATCAAGGTCAGAAACCTGATCCGTTTCTTGAGTGAGGGGGACAAAACCAAGGTCACTCTGCGTTTTAGGGGACGTGAAATGACCCACCAGGAACTGGGCTATAACCTCCTCAAGCGGGTGGAAGCCGATTTGGCTCCCTACGGACAGGTGGAGCAGTTTCCTAAAATGGAAGGGCGGCAAATGGTCATGGTGCTGGCCCCCAAAAAAAAGCTTGAACCGGGCAAAGAAACCAAGGAACCCAAAGTTTCCAAGCCCACCGCAGCAGCTGCAGCGGCGTCTGTGCAGCAAAACAACGCCTGAAGGCATTCAGGCGATTGTTCAAACAAGGCATGCGTGGTTAACAAGTATCGGTTCGTTGCCGGTCACCGCGTGTGGTTTATAAATCCCAGGAGCAATCATGCCCAAAATGAAAACCAAGAGTGGCGCTGCCAAACGCTTTCGCGTGCGCGGTAGCGGGAGCGTCAAGCGCTCGCAGGCCTTCAAACGCCACATCCTCACCAAAAAGTCCACCAAAACCAAGCGTCAATTGCGTGGTACCGCCAACATTCATGCCACCAACATGGGCTCGGTAAAAGCCATGTTGCCCTACGCCTAAGGAGTCCCAACATGCCACGAGTCAAACGGGGTGTAACGGCGCATGCGCGCCACAAGAAAGTGTTGGATCAGGCCAAGGGTTATCGCGGGCGTCGCAAAAACGTCTATCGTATCGCCAAAGAAGCCGTGATGAAGGCAGGACAGTACGCCTATCGCGATCGGCGGAGGCGCAAACGCGATTTTCGCGTGTTGTGGATTGCCCGGATCAATGCGGCAGCCCGGGAATGCGGAATGAAGTACAGCACCTTCATGAATGGGCTTAAAAAAGCGGAGATCCTGGTGGACCGCAAGGTTCTTGCAGATATTGCCGTGTTTGATAAACCCGCTTTCGTCAAGATGGTGGAAACCGCACGCGCAACGCTCGCAGGCGCAGTCTGATCGATCCATCCGGCCCTCGCGTCTACGCGCGGGGGCCTTGGTGATCTGTTTCTCCAATGCATTCAACCCACCCACCCATCCAAAACTCCCATGCAAGATTTACAATCCATCCAGGATGAGGCGCTTGCGCTGTTCTCCGCTATCGAACAACCGGCCGCACTGGAGGACGCCAAGGCTCGCTATCTGGGTAAATCGGGTGTCCTGACAGAGCGCTTGCGATCCTTGGGCCAGTTGCCCGTGGAGCGACGCAAACTGGTGGGGGAGCAAATCAATGGGGCCAAGCAGGCTCTGGAACAGGCGTTGGCTCAGCGTCGCGAGCAATTGTCCCAGGAGCAGATGGCGCGCGAACTGAAGGCCCAGGCGCTGGATGTTACCCTGCCTGGACGGGGTGTGCTGAGAGGGGGCCTGCATCCTGTTACCTTGACATTACAACGGATTGAAGCCTTGTTTCGCAGTGTGGGTTTTGATGTAACGGATGGCCCGGAAATCGAAACCGACGCCTACAACTTTACGGCCCTGAATATTCCGGATGATCATCCGGCCCGGGCCATGCATGACACTTTTTATCTAGACCCGGCCCATGTGCTACGCACGCATACCTCTCCCATGCAGGTACGCTATTTGCAGGCCCATGCGCTGCCAGTCAAAGTAATCGTCCCGGGTCGGGTCTATCGCTGCGATTCCGACATGACCCATACGCCCATGTTCCATCAAGTGGAAGGTCTATGGGTGGATGAAACCGTCACTTTCAGTGCGTTGAAGGGGTTGCTGGTGGATTTCATGCGCTGTTTTTTTGAACAGGATTCCTTGCAAGCGCGCTTTCGTTCTTCGTTTTTCCCTTTTACCGAACCTTCGGCAGAAATGGATATCGGCTGTGTGATCTGTCAGGGGCAGGGTTGTCGGGTCTGCAGTCATACGGGCTGGTTAGAAGTTTTGGGATGTGGCATGGTGCACCCCAACGTGTTTACTCCCTTGGGCATCGATAGTGAGCGCCATGTGGGGTTGGCCTTTGGTCTCGGAGTGGAAAGGCTGGCCATGTTACGCTATGGCGTCAATGACTTGCGGTTGTTTTTTGATAATGACCTGAACTTTTTGCGGCAGTTTGCCACCCGCTGAGGCGTGATGCCGGGCTTCTTCCCTGCGCCTCACTCATGGCCTGATAGCCCGATAGCCTGATAGCCCGATTAAAGAGATCCGTCTTCATGAAATTCACAGAATCCTGGCTCCGTACCTTCGTTGACCCTCCCTTGAGTACTCAGGCTATGAGTCATGTGCTCACCATGAGTGGACTGGAAGTGGAGGCCTGTGAGCCCGTGGCGCCTGCTTTTACACAGGTGGTGGTGGGCCAGGTGTTGACTGTGGTCAAGCATCCCCAGGCAGACCGCTTGAATCTCCTGGAAGTGGACGTGGGGCAAGAGAAACCATTGCCGATCGTCTGTGGCGCACCTAATGTCAAACCCGGCATGAAAGCGCCTTGCGCGTTGGTGGGGGCGCAACTGCCCAATGATCTGGTGATTCGTGCGGCCAAGGTTCGGGGTGTGGAGTCCTTCGGAATGATGTGTTCCGAAAAGGAATTAGGCCTGTCCGCCGAAGGGCATGGCCTTCTGGAACTCGACTCTGAGGCTTTGGTGGGAATGGCCCTGCGCACTTGGTTGGAACTGGATGATACGGTCCTCACCCTCAAACTCACCCCGAATCGGGCCGACTGTCTGAGTGTATGGGGGGTCGCCCGTGAATTGAGTGTGCTGACCCAATGTGCGCTCAAAACGCTACCTATGCCCGAGGTAGACCGCTGGACTGCGCATGCCAGCCTGGGGCAAGACCTAGCGCCCATGCGTCAAGTCCTTCTGGAGGACCCTCGGGCCTGCGGTCGTTACGTGGGGCGAACGCTGCATCTGGATCATCCCGAACGCCCAACGCCCGCCTGGATGCTGCGCCGTTTGCAACGTTGTGGGTTACGCAGCAAAAATCTGGTGGTGGATGTGACCAATTATGTCATGCTGGAATTGGGGCAGCCCATGCATGCCTTCGATGACACGGTCCTGCAAGGAAACCTGTCCGTGCGTTGGGCGCAGCCCCAGGAAACCTTGCAATTGCTCACCGAACAAACCGTGGCTTTGACACCGGATATGCTGGTGATTGCCGACCAGAGGGGGCCGGTTGCCCTGGCCGGAATCATGGGGGGGATGCCATCCGCGGTTACCGGACAGTCGCGGCAGGTGTTTCTCGAAGCCGCCTGGTTTGCGCCCCAAGCCATTGCAGGACGAGCGCGGCGACTGGGATTGAATTCCGAAGCCGCCCATCGCTTTGAACGCGGTGTGGATTTTCTGCTGGCCCAGCGGGCTGTGGATTATGCCACTCAGCTCTTACTTGAAACGGCTTCTGGAACTGCCGGGCAACTGGTTGATTGCGCAGGGATAATCCCCCGCAGACCGCAGGTATTGGTGCGTCCCGAACGGGTTCGACGGGTCCTGGGACTGGCTTTGAGCGATGAGCGAATTGGCAGCTTACTGGCCCAACTGGAAGGCCAGCTGCAGGTTTCCCAGGAGCCGAAGGGATTCTGGCTAACGCCGCCCAGTTCGCGTTTTGATCTCAATATCGAGGCGGATTACATCGAAGAAATCGCGCGTTTGGAAGGCTACGATAACATTCCTACCCAGACTCCCGTGGCCAGCATGCGCCTGTCGGCTCGGTCCGAAGCTGTTCGGGATCCGGCAGAATTGCAAAATCGGTTGGTTCATCGCGGGTTTCAGGAAGTCATGACCTACAGCTTCATTGCCGGGAGTGAACTGGAAAAATTTACGCCCAACGAGCACAGTATTGCCCTTCTCAACCCCATTGCCAGCCACTTGTCTCATCTGCGCACCACCATGGCACCGGGTTTGATCCATACGCTGCGTTACAATCTGGGGCGCAAACAGGAACGGGTACGCATTTTCGAAATCGGGCGCTGTTTTCTGGTTGGCCCTCAGCACACCTATCAGCAGGAACAGCGTCTGGCCGCCTTGGTTTATGGCTCGCGCTATCCCGAGCAGTGGTCTCTGGCCTCGGAGCCCGTAGATTTCTTTGATCTCAAGGCCGAGGTGGAGGCCTTGTTCCCGGTTTCGATGGCACCCCGTTTTTATCCGTACACGGAGCATCCGGCCCTGCATCCCGGACGTGCAGCGCGCATCGAGCTGGGGCAGCGCACCATCGGCTGGCTGGGTGAGTTGCATCCCCGTCTTGTGGCGGGTTACGAGCTGGCGCGTGCCCCTCTGCTGTTTGAGCTGGAACTGGCTCCTCTGCTGTCCTGTTCCATCCCCCGCTTTGTCGAACCGTCCCGATTCCAGCCGGTGCGCCGTGATCTGGCCTTTGTGGTGGACGAACATCTACCAGTGGATGCCTTGCTGCACTGTCTGCGTGAAGCCAAAGCTCCCTTTGTAACGGAACTGGATGTGTTTGATTTATACCGCGGCAGCGGCTTGCCAAATGGTAAAAAAAGTGTTGCTTTTCGTGTGGTTATCCAAGATACTGAAAGAACGCTGACAGAGTCCGATCTGGAAATTACAACAACAGCGTTGATTACTGCAGTCTCGTCGGCCTTCGGCGCCGAGTTACGATAAGCGGAGTTCGCATGACTTTGACCAAAGCTGAATTGTCTGAATTGCTGTTTGAAAAAGTAGGCCTGAATAAACGTGAAGCGAAGGAACTGGTAGATACCTTTTTTGAGGAAATTCGATTGGCCCTAGCCAATGGACAGACGGTCAAATTATCTGGGTTCGGTAATTTTCAGTTACGCACCAAGCCCCAACGGCCTGGACGGAATCCGAAGACCGGCCAGGAAATTCCGATCTCCGCAAGGCGTGTGGTCACGTTTCATGCCAGTCAGAAATTGAAGTCCCTGGTGGAACAGCGCTCCCGTGGAACCACCCCAGCCTGAGGACGGTCTGCCGCCGATTCCCTCCAAACGCTATTTCACCATTGGTGAAGTAGGTGTGTTGTGTGCCGTCAAACCCCATGTGTTGCGCTACTGGGAACAAGAGTTTTCCCAACTCAAACCGGTCAAACGTCGGGGCAATCGCCGTTACTATCAACCGCACGAAGTCCAGTTGATCCGACAGATCCGCAATCTGCTGTATGATCAGGGGTTTACCATTAACGGAGCGCGGCTGGCCCTGGCGTTGCCCACTCAAAAACGTTCGTCTCTGGTTGTGCCAGAATCCGATCGGGAGTCGTCCGCGCACACGTTGTTGCAACCCCAAACGACTTTGCCCTCATTCCCAACCGACAAGTACACGCAGCACGGCGCAACAGGCCGCCATCTCAAACAGGAACTGTTGTCCATTATCGATTTGCTGGTTCCCTGAATTCCGGGTTCTTGCTGCTTACTTGCGGGATTGTTTTCTGCCTTCGCATCCTGCCATTTTCCATCAGATTCTAGTCAACAGAACACATCTTGTGGCATAATCCAAGGCTCGGGGCGTAGCGCAGCCTGGTAGCGTACCTGCATGGGGTGCAGGTGGTCGGAGGTTCGAATCCTCTCGCCCCGACCATTGTTTCTTAAAGTCAATGGGTAACAGTTTTTGCTTGTGGCGTTTTTGTGGCAAAAATAGCCACAAAAACGCCGTTCTCAGAGCAAGCCCCGTTTCCCACGGACTACGTCACCTTGCCAGTGTCGACAAGTCACCGCCGCTTCGGCTCACTTCCTCTCGCAGCAGAAGAAGGGCATGCCCCAGCACTACAATATCAACGTCTCTGGGGTATACATTCCTAACATGCTCAAGCAGAGGTTCCCGTTCCCTGAGCGCGCTTTGGCCTAGCGAGTCTTGAATTTTTCGAAGAATCCGAAAGGAATCTCGACCCTAACATCTCGCGCCATATTCATGAAACCATCTCTGGACTTTTCAAAAAGGGTTTTGTAGCGCGTATCAGTCAGTTTCTCAATGATTTTCACGCCATCGCGATCGCAAAGGTGAATATCGTCGGCCCTTTCTTTTGGATTTCGATCTTGGTAGGATTTTAGTATTTGCTTGATCTTCTCCGGTGATGCCCCTTCACCCATAGCGGCAAACTCCCAGGTCATTCCCACAAGAAAAGCGCTAAAACCGTCATCCAGATCAGATCGCTTGTGGGTACTTTTGAACTTTTCGACGGCAGCGCCGGTATTCTTGAGCAGAAAATATTCGCACCGAACGAATGCATCGAGATCGGCTTTCTTTTCTTGACGAGTCTCTGCATAAGCGCCAGCTGTGCAAATGGTTCCGATAACAGCTACTGAAACAAGTGCCTTGAGAAATTGCATTACCAACCCCGCTTTCATTGAAATGATTAAAATTCATCGCGCGCCATGTTACACAATAGGCTCAGTACCGTGTAAAAAAATTTTACACCCCCGCGTTAGCCTGAATGAGCCGCTTCCCCTGAGACACATTGGTCTGCTTTCAAAGCGGCCTTCTGGTGCATGGGAAACAACGTGAAGGCCAGCATCAAGAGAACTGGTGTGAGCTGCAGATGAAAGAACACGGCGGTTAATACAGAGGGGATGGCAGGATAAATCCAGCAGGCAGCGGCCAAAACTTTTTCTGTGGTCTTCAGGGGACGCCCCGAGGCGGCCAGAAAGGCTGCGCCCAATACCCACCAGACCTCGTCATAAAACACCAGATAGGGGCTGAACAGCAGTGTTGCAATGCAGGCTACCCCCCAGCGGACAGGGGCTTGGGCTGAGGAACGCCACACCCGAAGAGCATGGATCAGGGCCAGCAGGGAGCTGACAGCCTGCAGGCCATAAGCCCATCCTGAAGGCGTACCGAGCAATTTGAGCAGACCGAACACGGTGGTTTGGGTGGGTGTAATGCGCGTGCTGGCAAATTGCGAGGCCGTCTGCAAACTGTGCAGCCAGGTGGAAAGCGATACGCCGGATAACCCGCTGCCTGCAAGCAGCAAACCTACTGCGGTCACCAGGGCAATCCAAAAGGGTCTTCTTTGTTCTGAAAACAGATACAACACGCCCAATACCAGCGCCAGGTGGGGTTTTATACTCAACAGACCCAACAAAATGCCCGACAGTATGGGAGCGGAGCGTTGGGTGATCAGAGAACCGCCAGCCAGCGCTGCGGTCAGCAAGCCGTTTTGGCCGGTGAGGATGTTGATCCACACGGCGGGTGAAGAGAGCAGAAAGGCCAGGGGGGCAAGGCCTGTTGAGTGCGGCAGAATACGGCGTATGACCGCATACAGGGCCAGCAGGCTGCCCCCTTCAAACAAGAATAGTCCTGGAAGAAAGGGCAGGGCTCCCAGGGGGGCGATCAGCACCAGAAAAGAGGGGGGATAAAACCAGCCCAGAGCCCCTTCATACCCGGGAAGAGCCGCCGCAAGCAGGCGAAAAAAACGGTCTGGGTCATACAGTTGTGTGGCCGTTCCGGTCAAAAACGCCCGGGCGCCAACCCAGAAGGCCAGATAATCACCCACCCAGGGGCCGAAATGCGCCCGTTCAGCCAACCAGAACAAAGCGCTCAGGGAGAGAATCGATAGCCATACCGCCCAAAACAGACGGCTGCCGGAACCCAGGAAAAAAGGGTTTGACACTTGATTCATCAGGCCTCCACCTGTGACGAGTGCAACGATAACCCAGTGGATGACGCCCTTTTCATGCACTCTGGCCTCTCATAGGCGGGACATAATGACGCTTCCCGGGGGGCACTGAAAATCGGGCCCATCGATCCTTTGCATCCGTCCACTGTGGCACTCCGGGATAGGCCCTGTTTGATAGGCGTTGAACAAAAAGACCCTGTGGGCATTTGCCCGATGCATTTCTGGAGGAACTCGCGCCATGAACTTGTGGTACGGCAGCAATCAGGAGTTACTCTGCCAGCTTTTTGGAGAAGAGGATTATGCCGCATATGCCGGTTCTCTGAGGCGCCTGTTTTCACCCCCTCGTGTACCCTTACCGGGGAACGCAGCCAAGGGGCGGCGTCGTGCGGTCCTGGGCCGACATCAAGTCTTGCAGCAACGCTGTGCCTTGGTCCGCGAATTGGTGCAGCGCTGGTTACAGGAGGAACTGCAACAAGCCCCGGTATTGGCCCAACCCGACCATGTGAGTCACTTTTTGCAATTGCGTTTTTCCGGTCAGGAACACGAGTCCTTTTGCGTATTGTTTCTGGACGCCCAAAACCGGCTCATTGTGGCCGAGGAGCTGTTTCGGGGCACTCTCACCCAAACCGCCGTATACCCCCGGGAGGTTATCAAATCCGCCCTGCAATGGAATGCGGCGGGAGTCATTTTGGCTCACAACCATCCCTCTGGCGTTGGGCAACCGAGCCAGGCCGATCATCAATTGACTCAGACCCTGAAAAAAACCCTGGCTCTATTGGATATCCAGGTGTTGGATCATTTCATCATCGCGGGTCGGGACGTGGTCAGTTTTGCCCGTATGGGCTGGCTCTAGGCTTAACTTCCCGCTTGGGCCGTCGTGATGGCCTGGCGCAATTCGTTTTCCTCCATGCGCCCCAGTTTTTTGAGGATGGTGTGCCCCTTGGCGTCAAACACCAGTGTGAAGGGAATGCCCTGTTGGGGGTTGCCCAGCGCACGTGTCAGCGCCAGGTCTTGATCTGACCCCGTCAATACGGGGTAATTGAAAGGTTGATGTTTGACAAAATCCACAACGGCACCGGGATCGTCAACCCCGATACCCACAAAGCGTACCTGTTGCTCTCCCAGGCTTTGCTGCAGGTGATTCATCATGGGGATTTCTTCCTTGCAGGGTTCGCACCACGTGGCCCAAAAATTGATGACCAGAACGCGCCCTGCCCATTGGTCCAAGGACTGCTGGTG
>DAIDKJ010000018.1 GCA_027450105.1 Ferrovum sp. | reverse complement strand
CGGAAGTGGTTTCCAGCAACTGCACCTGCTCGGCCGTGGCCCGATATTCGGGGTATTCCAGGGCCAATTTCAACATCATGTGAGCCAGTTCCTTGACCGAGTAGTTGTTGGCAGGATTGCCCACATTGTAGATTTTTCCAGAGGCCACGCCATTTTTGTTGTCGATCATCTTCATCAGGGCGGCAATACCGTCATCGATGTAGGTGAAGGCACGTTTTTGGCTGCCCCCGTCCACCAGTTTGATGTTTTCGCCGCGCACGATATGTCCAAAGAACTGGGTAATGACCCGCGAGCTGCCTTCCTTGGGAGTGTGAATACTGTCCAGGCCGGAACCAATCCAGTTGAAAGGGCGAAACAGGGTGAAGTCCAGGCCGTTTTGCATGCCATACGCCCAGATGACCCGATCCATCAATTGTTTGCTACAGGAATAAATCCAACGCTGTTTTTCGATTGGGCCAAGAATGAGCTCGGAGGCATCGGGATCGAATTCCTGATCGCGGCACATGCCATAGACTTCGGAAGTGGAAGGAAACAGGATCCGCTTGCCATACTTCACGCAACTGCGAACAATGGGCAGATTGGCTTCAAAGTCCAGTTCGAACACGCGCAGGGGTTGCTGCACGTACGTGGCGGGCGTGGCAATGGCCACCAGGGGCAGGACCACATCGCATTTTTTGACGTGGTATTCGATCCATTCCTTGTTGATGGTGATATCCCCTTCAAAAAAATTGAAGCGCGGATGATCGATGAGATCGGACACGCGATCGCTTTGCATGTCCATGCCATACACTTCCCACTCCGTCGTCGTCAGAATCCGTTGGCTGAGGTGATGTCCAATGAACCCGTTAACCCCTAGAATCAGAATTTTTTTCATGAAGGCCGCCGCTGTAAAAACCGTCATTATACGGCTTTAGGATGTTCTGTTGCCGCACCTGCTGCAAAATCCCGCACGGCACCGTAGACGATTACCTCTGGCAAAAACGATTGGTACCGGGAGCACCGAAAAAAAAGCCCTCGAAGCGTGAGCAACGAGGGCGATAAAGACCACTTTAGGAGACTGCTACAACACCTTTGAAAAGCGCTGGTGGTCTGAATGCATCCAGAGGTATTTGTCGAAAGCCATGGAAATGGCCCGCACAAAAAACCACCCCGCCTTGCTGACCTCAAGTCCTTCGGCCGTGCGCCGGACCAGATCAAACTGTTCGAATTCCTGCATACGCGTAAGCGCTTCTTCAAAATAGCTTGCCACGTGGATGGCATAGCGACGTTGCAAATCCTGAAAATCCATCTTCCCTTGGCACATGAGCCCCATGATGACCTCGCGCCGCAGCAGATCGTCCTCGGTGAGCGTAAGCCCCCGGTCCACGGGCAAGCGTCCGGCATCGATGGCCGCGTAGTATTCCGCCAGGGTTTTCAGGTTTTGACTATAGGCGCGCCCCACCTGACTGATGGCCGATACCCCAAAACCCACCAGGTCAGAACCGGCATTGGTGTGATAGCCCTGAAAATTGCGCTGCAACTGTCCCTCGCGCTTGACTTGCGCCAGAAGATCCTGCGGCAGGGCAAAATGATCCATGCCGATATAGTCGTATCCTTGCTCCAGGAAGGTTTCGATGGCCATGTCCAGCATCCCCAGCTTGAGGTCGGCTCCTGGCAGATGGGCCGCGTCGATCCGCCGTTGCGGCTTGAAGCGCGCGGGCAAGTGGGCATAGGCATACAAAGCGATGCGGTCAGGACGCAGGGCCGCAACCTGTTCCAGGGTTCGGGTAAAAGAGGCCTGGGACTGATGCGGCAAACCGTAGATGAGATCCACATTGAGCGAATCAAATTGCAGTGCACGCGCATGCGCCATCAGGGTTTCTACCTGTTCAAAGGGTTGCACCCGATGAACGGCCAGTTGCACCTGGGGATCGAAATCCTGCACTCCAAAACTAACGCGATTAAAGCCCAGAGCGCGCACATGGGCCAGGCGGGTGGCATTGACTGTGCGCGGGTCGATTTCGATGGAATATTCAGCCCCTTCCACAAACTCGAAGCGGGAGCGCAGCAGTTGTACCAGAGCGGTTAATTCGTCGTCACTGAGAAAGGTGGGTGACCCACCCCCAAAATGCAACTGGGACACGGGGGACAGGCGCCCGCCAGGACCCAGCAAATGGTGCGACACCTGGTGGATTTCCTGCTCCAGATACCGCAGGTAATCCTGCACCTTGGTATGGTCCTTGGTAATGACCTTGTTGCAGGCGCAGTAGTAGCACACCGACTCGCAAAAGGGTACGTGCACATACAGCGACATGGGCAGAGCCGCTTCGGCTGCGCGCTCCCTCAAAGCCTGCTTCAGCACCAGGCCCTCCGGATCTGGCAAAAACCGATCGGCCGTGGGGTACGAGGTGTACCGCGGCCCGGGAATGTCGAATCGGCGCATCAGATCGGGGGTAATGAGTTGCATACCAACGGGGTTCTCGTGTGAAAGGTTGAACTATGCAGGAAATCGGGCAAACCCGACTTGACCTGAATCAATGATTGCCACGGTTCATTATTCTCTTTCCCGCAGCAAAAGGCCAGTCAAGTCCATTCAATACAGCGGCCCGCTTGTCCTTCGGTTGCTGCACATCTGGCTCGGAATTTGCAAAACCAAGGGAAACGGGCGGACAAGTGTTCATGAAAACGCCACCGCAAAGCACCTTTCCTTGCGGTGGCGAATTGCGCCGACGAGGGGGTTGTCGGCGTAAAGACGGTTAAAAGCGGTAGCCCGCACCCACGCCGACGATCCATGGGTTGAGGTTGGCGGTAAGGACACTGGCGCCTCCCACGGTCTGCACGTCGGCACTAATAAACAGCTTCTTGATGTCCAGATTCAATGAGACATGCGTACTGAGCGCATAATCCATTCCCACCTGTACATCCGGTCCCCAGTTGCTTTGGGAAGTGGTCAAGGAACCGCCCGCAGCGCGAGAATCCCAGGTGCGCAGGTAAGTAAAACCCGCCCCCAGGTAAGGCGTGACCTTGCCCATGGGATCGAAGTGGTATTGAAGATTCAACGTGGGGGGGAGCTCCTTCAGCCCACCGATATCCGACCCATTGAGTTGGATACTATGACTGACCGGATACGTGGCCACCAGTTCGGCCGCAATATGGGGGGTGAAAAAATAGGATACGTCTACTTCGGGCTGAACCTCATCAGATATTTTCAAGGTATCCGTAGATACCCCGCCACCCGCCGTGTTGTTGGTGTCCGTATGAATCACCAGTGCCCGCACCCGGACCAGCCAGGGCGTGAGTTCCTCATCGGCCTGAGCCACTGCAGACTGCACTCCACCGGCCAGAACGGCCAAGAGCAGCCATGTGGGTATAGACTTCTTGGTCAAGTTTGTTTTCATCAACGTATTTTCCCCTCGGATGGATGATTCATGGCAATTACGGTCTTGCGCCGCTACGCCTTGGCCAGAACAAGAAATGCCGCAATTATCCTCACGGTCACCCTGTGAAGAAAATCATAAGGGGCCGCGCAAGACCATTCTTTGATCTGGATCAAGGAATGGTGAATCAGGATATAAAAAACCGGAAGTTGCCTCTTTTTCTTTGGCCCACAGCCTGACAAGTGGGGTATAGCGCCGCAGACCAAGGCCACGCGGATGGATTCGCTTCCAGGTAAGTCTATAGACCGGCAACCAGTTGTTTTACATTGAACACAGTTACAAGCAAGGGGCCCATCAGCGCTGCATCAGGTATTACTGTTGAGCAGTCGATCGAGTCCCTGGGGTTTCAGGATGCGAATATGCCGACCCCGGACCTCCAGTAACTGCTGATCATGAAAACGGGACAGAATGCGGCTCACGGTTTCCAGCTTGATGCCCAGATAACTCCCAATATCTTCGCGGGTCATGCGCAGCACCAGCTGGGAAGCTGATTGCCGCCGGGCCGAGAAGCGTTTGGCCAGATTGACCAGAAAGGCGGCCAGGCGTTCTTCAGCCCGCATGCTCCCCAATAGCAGCATGATGCCCTGATCCCGCACGATTTCCCGAGACAGGGTTTTATTGAAGCGATGTTGCAGGTTGGACATGAGTTGCCCCAGTTGCTCAAACTGGTTGAAGTCGATTTCGCACACGGCGCTATCTTCCAGGGCAATGGCATCGCAAATGTGATGATCCGTGCTAATGGCATCCAGCCCCAGAACTTCCCCTGCCATCTGAAACCCGGTAACCTGGGTACGACCATCCTCATGCAGAATGCTGGTTTTGAAAAACCCGGTACTCACGGCATAGAGGGACTTGAAGGGGTCGCCCGTGCGATACAGGGGCTCCCCCTTGCGGATCGGAACACGATGCAACATATGTTGATCCAGCAGCAGGACCTCTTCATCGGTCAAGCCCTCTGGCAGGCAAAGTTCACGAATGCTACAGCCGTAGCAGACTGATTTTAGCTCGGAGAAATCCATACACCCTTCAAACCCGTGCGCACTGGTTGTTCACAAAGATCTCCACAATCACTGCAGTCTATTCAGCCGGGTCTAGTGCCCCCGGTACCCTGACTTCCTGGTAAGTGTTTATTCCTTATTCCCCCAGGAATGTCACATGAGGTAACACTTTGACTTACGTCAAACTCCTTTCATTCTATCCAAAAATCAATGCCCTGCATACCATTGAGCATAATTTTGATGTCCCGAAGCAAGGTTTGCGCTCTCGGTCTTCCCTGATCCCAAGTCTTCCATGAAAGAAGGAATCGGTTACAATGCCAATGCACCAGTCTCGTGCCCGGTTTGTTCGGGAATTAATCCAATGATTTGAAAAGAGATGCCCCATGACGGAACCCCTGCAGCGTTGGCGATTTTTTCGGGCGGGAGGCTTCGATCAGGTGCGCCTGGACGATGCTTCTGATTTGTTGGCCATCGACCAACTGGATCAGAAATTATGGATGGCCCTCTCCTGCCCCGTGGCAGGCATCCAGTTTGATGAACGCACCCTGACGCTGATCGACGCCGATGCCGATGGCCATGTGCGCGCCAACGAGCTGATCGCCGCGGTGCGCTGGGCCCGGGATCGTCTAACCAACCCGGAACAACTGGGTCACAGCCAGGATGGGATCAGGCAGGAAGATATTCGTATGGACGCTCCCGAGGGCCCTGCATTGCGCCAGCGTTTGCAGGCCCTGTTGACGAGCCTGGACAAAAGTCCTGACGACACCCTGTCGGTGGATGAAATACAAACCGCGCAAGATCGTTTGATTGCTGCCCAACTGCAAGCCTGGCAGGAGGCCCGCCCTACCCTTGCCGCATTGGGTGATGCCACGGAGGCCGCCTACGCCACATTGCAGGCTGTTCGGGACAAGGTGGACGACTATTTTTTGCGCTGTCGTATCAGCCTCTTTGATACGCGCGCACAACCTCTGCTCGATCCCACCGAAGATCATTTCAAATCGCTGGGGTTGAAGTCGCTGGTCGAACCCCAAGAGCTAACTCTTCTGCCCCTTGCGCGCATTGCGCAATCCAGTGAACTACCCCTTGGGGAAGAACTCAACCCAGCCTGGCAAAACGCCCTGCACACCTTGACCCAACAAGTGATTACACCGTTGCTGGGATCTCGATCCCGGCTACATTCAGGGCAATGGGAGCAGGTCAAACAAGCGTTTGCCGAGTATGCCGCCTGGGTAAACGGCAAGCCTGTTGGCGGGACACAGGACGAAACCACGCTGACGCTCGAACGCTTGACACGCTACAAGCGCGATCTCATGACCCTGGCCAATAATTTTGTGGCCTTCAAGGATTTTTACACCCGCCAGGGCAAGGCCACCTTCCAGGCCGGAACCCTGTATCTGGACGGACGTTCCTGCGAGCTGTGCATTACGGTCACCGACCCGGCACGTCACGCCTTGCTGGCCGCGCTATCGCGCATCTGTCTGGTGTATTGTGACTGTACCCGAGCCGGCAAAAAAATCTCCATCGCTGCGGCCTTTACTGCGGGGGATTCGGATCAACTCATGGTGGGACGTAATGGTGTTTTTTATGATCGACAAGGACTGGATTGGGACGCCACCATCGTCAAGATCATCGATCACCCCATCAGTCTGCGCCAAGCCTTCTGGTCACCCTACAAGCGTTTTGTCAAACTATTGGGGGAGCAACTGCAAAAATTGGCCGCGAGCAAATCCAGCGCCAACGAAGCCCGCATGACCCAGGCCGCGGATGCCGCGGTAAAACCCGCCCTGACCCCGGCTTCTTCCACCAAGACCGGGGCTTCCGCTGCCCTGCCCCCCCCCTTCGACGTGGCCAAGTTTGCCGGCATCTTTGCTGCCATCGGTATGGCTGTGGGGGCCATCGGAACCGCATTGGCGTCGGTCATCATGGGTATTCTTGCCTTGCAGTGGTGGCAGATTCCCATTGCCCTGCTGGGCTTGATGCTGGCCATTTCTGCTCCCGCCGTGGCCCTGGCCTGGTTTAAATTACGCACCCGCAATCTGGGGCCACTGCTGGATGCCAACGGGTGGGCCATCAACGCGCGCGCCCATATCAACATCCCCTTTGGAACCTCCCTCACACAACTGCCGCAACTCCCACAAAACGCCGAGCGCTCTCTCACCGACCCTTATGCTGACAAAAAACCCCCCCTTCGGATTTACCTTCAAGGGGGGGCAGTGGCGCTGGCTCTGGTGGTGGCTTGGTGGGTATGGTCCCACAGATAACGCCCTGACTCACCGCGCCCTTGAAGGGGCGCAAACAACAACGCGCCCTGTGCGATCCTGGCAGAGGCCAGCATCTTACTCCCCGATGTTTTAGAGGGCCGCAGAACCTCAGCGCTTGGGGCTGAGGTCCTCGCATCCAGCCACGATGGCAAGAGTTATTGTTTGATGGCCTCCACCGACACCGTCAGGGTCACCTCATCTCCCACATAGGGGGCATATTTTCCCATGTTGAAGTCAGTACGTTTCACATGGGCCACCGCATCGGCACCGCAGGCGTCCTTTTTCAACATGGGGTGGGGCATACATTTAAAAGAAGTTACCTTCAGGGTAACTGGCCGGGTAATCCCCTTGAGCGTCAAATTCCCCATCAATTCATCCGGTGTATCGCCCTTGAAGGTCATCTGGGTGGATTTGAAAGTGGCTGTGGGATAAGCCGCGGTATTCAAAAAGTCTTCGCCCTGGATATGTTCATTGAACTGGGCCGAACCGGTGTTGGCCGAACGGGTATCGATGGTGATGTCGGCAGAACCGGTTTTGGCGGCCTGATCCAGGGTGATCGTGCCCGAGACCTTGTCGAAGCGGCTCAGTTGGGTGCTATAGCCCAGATGGCTATAGGAAAAGCGCACAAAGGTATGATTGGGGTCTGTGGTATAGGTAGCCGGTTCGGCCCAGGCCGAGGTAGCCAGCAAGGTTCCGGTGATGAGGGTCAGTAGCGTTTTTTTCATGGGACGGGTCTCCAGTCGTGGTAATGAGGATTTGTAGGTCTGGTCGTTAATTAGTACGTACACGAACAATATACCCAATCGGCCGCAACAATGCAACCCCCTTGCAAGGTTAGGCATACTTGCCGCAAGTCTGAAGGATCGCTTCAGTCCGGTTGGCACAGGATCGCGCAAGTCTATCCCAACGGTGAGCGTTCGCGCAGCGGTAGAGGAGAGAGGCTAGAGGCAGTCAGCAGCAGTGGTGCAGCACATATCGTTGTTCAAACTGTTCTGCATCCAGCGGTCGGGAGAAAAAATAACCCTGACCGAAATCGCAGCCGGCTGCCATCAGGATATTGCGCTGCACCTCCGTTTCGATGCCTTCTGCAACCACCTGAAAGCCCAGCTCATGTCCCATGACGATGATGGCGTTGGATAGGGCCTTGTGGCGGGGGTTGAGCCCCAGATCGGCCACGAAAGAACGATCGATTTTGAGATAATTCAGGGGAAAACGGTGAATGTAGGACAGGGAGGAATACCCCGTGCCAAAATCGTCCACAGCCAAGCCGATGTGCTGGGAACGAAAACCCTCCAGCACGCGTTTGATTTCCGGATCGGATTCCAGCAGTAGGCTTTCGGTGATTTCCACCACCAAGTGTTGGCCAGACAGTTGTTCCGCCTCCAGATACTGGCCCCAGTTTTCCAGCAAATCTGCACGGCGCTTGAATTGCACTGCAGACACATTCAATGCCAACTGAAAATCCGGGCAACGCGCCGACCACCGTTTGGCCCAACGCACGGCTTCTCTAAACACCCAATCACCAATATCCACGATCAAACCGGTTTCTTCAGCCAGAGGAATGAAGTCCAGCGGCCCCACCAGACCCCGCTGGGGATGATTCCAGCGCAGCAGGGCCTCGGCCTTGCGCACCTGCCCGGAAACCAGATGAATTTGTGGTTGAAAATGCAGGCAAAACTGCTGTTCTGCCAATGCCAGGCGCAATTCCGCCAAGAGTCCCGAACGGCGGTGGGCACGTTCCTGCAGTTGCCGGGTAAAAAACCCATACTGATTGCGCCCCGCATCCTTGGCCGCATACATGGCCTGGTCTGCATTGCTTAAAAGCGCGTCCACCTCGCTGGCATCCTGGGGAAACACGGTAATACCGATGCTGGCCGCAACGTACACCGGTGGTTTGTCGGGAAACAGGAAAGGCTCGGCCAAACCATGGAGTATGGATTCGGCCACTTTTTCCACTGCCAGACTGTCATTGATCTGGGGCAAAATCACGGTGAACTCATCCCCGCCCAAACGCGCCACCGTATCGGATTGACGCACATATCCTGTCAAGCGCCGTGCCACCTCCTGCAGTACCTGATCACCGAACTGATGCCCCCAGGTATCATTGATGTCCTTGAACTGGTCCAGATCGATGAACAACAGTCCCAGGCTGACCGCATCGCGCTGCGCACGCCGGATTTCATGGCGCATGAGGGTATAAAACATGAGCCGATTGGGCAGTTCGGTGAGCAGATCGTAGTTGGCTTGGCGCCAAATCAGATTTTCCGCCATCTTGCGCGCGGTCACATCGCGTGTCACAGCCAGCAAGGCGGTTCCTTGCCCATTGGCATCCGGCAGCGGCGTACCATGGGACTCCAGCCAGCGCAAGGTGCCCTTGGCTCCCACCACAGGAAACTCCAAGATGATCCGGTGTCCAGCAGTAACATTTTTATAAAACTGAAGAAATTTATCGCGGTAATCGGGATGCACAAAATCGAGCAAGGACAAAGACTGTGCCTGCTCCAAGGAATCGAGCTCCAGCATGGCCAGTCCCGCAGGGTTCATATGCGTCAGTGTGCCGTCGGAACCCAGCACCTTCACACATTCCGGTTCGGCTTCCAGAATGGCGTTCAAAAAGTCTTTCTGGCGGCGCACGGTGTCCAGGGCCTGGAGTCGGTCCTTATTGTGGTCAAATTGCTCGAGAGCAAAACTGATGTCGCGGGTCATTTCCTCCATCAGTGCAATGGCGGCAGCGTCGAAGGCCCCTGGGTGGTCGTGGTACATGCCCAGTGTGGCGAAGGATTTTCCGGCACGCAGAATCGGGAAGGTACCGGAAGAACGCCACCCGTATTGCGCGGCCATTTCACGCCAGGGCCCGGTCAGCGAATGTGCTTGGTAATCATTGACGATCACGCTGCGTTGCTCGCGCCAGCTGGTGGCCGCCGGACCCCGGCCTTCAGGCACTGCGGGATCGATGGCGAGGCTCAGATGGGCGAGGTATTCCTGACCGGAGCCATACCAATGGACGGGAATCAATTTGTCCGGAGGGGAAAATTGGCCAATCCAGGCCAGTTTCATCCCCCCAAATTCCACCGCAATTCGGCACACCAGAGGAAACAGCTCCTCTTCGGAAGTCAAGCGAACAATGGCCTGATTGATTTCACTCAGGGCAGAATACAGCCTGACTTGACGCTGCAATTGTTGCTGGAGGTCTATTTGTGCAGAGATATCCCGCACCAATGTAAATTGGCAAGCCACCCCGTTGTGCATGAGGGCTTTGGCATGAATCTGCACCGGGAAAGTGGTCCCATCGCGGCGCCGATGGGTGCCGTTGAATTCGCTGATCTGACCCGGTTGGGCGCGTGCCCAAAGGGCCAGCGCCTGAGGCCGGTCAAAATCCTGCTCGATATCCAGAACGTTCATGCCCAGCAAGTCATCGCGGGTATAGCCCAGGCTGGTACAGGCCATCTCGTTCACATCCAGAATACGGCCTCGCCCGTCATGCACGAAGAAGGCATCCGGGGCCACCTGCAAAAACAACTGATACGGATCCATCTCGAACATCGCCCAGCCCCCGAAAAACCCCGCAGTCCGTTTGGTCACACAATGACATCAACTTTGCCTTGCATTATAGGGCAAATCCTGGGTTGTGGATGAGGCAGGTGGCCCTCCCCTCCAGAGCCCGACCACCCATGCTTTCCCCTCACCCTCGATGCGTGCCATGGGTCGCTTTCTCCTCCACAGCGCAACTGCTTGAGGTAGAATCTCCAAGGTAACCCCTTCTTCCTGTCCCTACACGATGGTTTTTGACATGTCCTTGCGTTTCATCAAATCGCGGCGCCACGTTGTGCGGTTGGCAACGTTGCTGACCCTCCTGTCGGGGTTTGGCGCAGTCTCTTGCCAGGCAGAAAACCTCTTGCAAAGCTGGCAATGGGCCCTGCACTCCGATCCCACCCTGGCCCAGGCGCAAGCCAATCTCGACGCCGATCTGCAAAGCCGGCCGCTGGCCCGCTCGGCCTGGTGGCCACACATGGGCTTGAGCGCCGGCTTTGGTGAAAACACCGCAGGCATCACCGGCCTGGGAAACCCCATTTCACAAAGTTACCCCTCCAACAACTTCAGCGTCAATTTGACCCAGACGGTATTCAACGGCCAGGCCTGGACTGCACTGGCCCAGGCCGACAACCGGATTCAGGCCAGTGAAGCGGCCTTGGTGTACACTCAGCAACAGTTGGCGCTCAAATTGTCCAATGCCTACTTTGGCGTATTGCAGGCTGAGGCCCAAAATCGCGTGGCCGAAGAGCAGGAGAAGTTGCTGGACACCCTCAATCAGCAAACCCGTGCCACTCTGGAAGTGGGCACGGGAGACCTGATTGCCGTGCGTGAAGCCCAGGCACGGCTCGACGCTGCCCGCTCCGAGCGCATCCGAGCACATAACGCCGTCACCGTGGCACGGCGCGAATTACAACGCCTGACCCATCAGGAAACCGGCACCTTGGCCGATCTGGGCCCCTTCCAACCCATGCTCCCACAGCCCGACAAGAGTGCTGACTGGGTGGAATCTGCACTGCAAAACCAACCACTCATCCATCAAAACGAAGCGCAACTGCGCATCGCCCAGGAGCAAGTGGAGTTCAATCGACGGGCGCGCTGGCCGGTGGTCAATGTGCAAGGAATCTCCCAGCACGTGATGGGAGCGCCCTTTCCCAATCTGGATATCAACCAGAAGGGGGCCAGCCTGAACCTGGCCATGCCCTTGTTTGACGGGGGCCAGATCAGCGCCACCGTGGACCAGGCCCAGGCCCAGGCACGCGCCAGTCTGCAAGAATTACAAGGAGTGCGCGATCAGGTCACGCTCAACACTCAAACGGCCTTTTTAAACCTGGAGGACAGCGTGGCCGAACTGGAAGCGGCCAAGACGCAGGTGGCTTCCAGCAAGATTTCGCTGGAAGGAACCCGCACCGGCTATGAAGTGGGAACCCGTTCCATTGTGGACGTCCTCAATATCGCCACCGACTATATCCGCAGCGAGCAGGCCTACAATCAGGCGCTCTATAACCATGTCATGGCGCGCATCACCCTCAAAGCCGCCGCCGGCATCCTGACTGTGGCCGATCTGGAATCGGTCAACGCTCTGTTGCACGAGGCAACGCATCCGCTCCCGCCCTGATCTTTGGTAACTTCCGAAGAATCTGCCGTGCTGCTTTTCCAGTGGATTCATCCCTGAAAGGACTTCTTCCCATGAACCAAGCACCCAGCGAGGCGTCGCCCCCCAACAAGACCCCGCCCCCCCAGCGCCGGAAAAACCTGAAACGGCTCCTGCTGCTGCCCGTGGTGCTGGTTTTGTTGGTCGCTCTCGCCCTGTTCATCTACCTCCGACTGCATCCGGTACCTTCCGGCTTCATCAAGGTGTATGGCAACGTGGACATTCGGCAAACCCAAATCGCCTTTCAGGATTCGGGGCGCATTGCCCGCGTGCTGGTGCAAGAAGGCGATACGGTTCGCCCCGGTCAGGTCCTGGCCGAACTGGAGCCCGACCGGTTTCGCGAGGCCCTGCGTCGCTCCCAGGCCCAGGTGGAGGCACAAGCCCAGATACTGGCGCGCCTGCTGGCCGGCTCGCGCCCTGAAGAAATCGCTCAGGCCCGGGCCGATGTGGCAGCAGCCCAGGCCAATCTGGACATCGCACAACTTGGCGCCCAGCGCCAACGGGAGCTGGAACGTCAACACTTCGTGCCCAAACAGAGCCTGGACAACGCCGAAACCACCCTGAAAACCGCCCAGGCAACCCTGGACCATGCCCAACAAGCTCTCCGATTGGCGCTCTTGGGTCCACGCAAGGAAGACATTGCCAGCGCCCGGCAAACCCTGGAAGCCGACCGGGCCTCCATGGCTCTGAGCGAAAGGGACATGGTGGACACCCGGGTCGTTGCCCCCGAAGCCGGAATCGTACAGGCCCGTATCATGGAACCCGGAGATATGGCCTCGCCCCAAACGCCGGTACTCACCCTGGCCCTGGATGATCCCGTGTGGATTCGGGCCTGGCTTCCAGAAAATGCCCTGGGCCGGGTCAAACCCGGCACGCGCGCCTGGATCGAGAGCGACTCATGGCCTGGCGAACGGATACAAGCCTGGGTCGGCTTCATCTCCCCCACGGCCGAATTCACGCCCAAAACCGTAGAAACCCCCGAACTGCGCACCGAACTCATGTAGCGCTTGCGCGTTTATGCCTGTAACCCAGGCCATCGCTTACGCCTGGGCATGCCCACCACCGTGCTCATACCCCTCGATGCCGTCCAGGAGAATACGCCACCCCATGGTTGCGGATCATAAGCCATGAGCGGCGCCACACCGGCAGTCGTAGAACTGGAAGGCTGCAGTAAACGATTCAAGCGTGCCGGCCAAGCGGTGCTGGCACTGAATGCAGTGACGGCCCAAGTGGCTCAGGGTCGTGTGACCGGCTTGCTGGGGCCCGATGGGGCAGGCAAAACCACCCTCATGCGCCTGGCTGCCAGCCTGCTTCATCCCGATGAGGGCGAAGTGCGCGTTCTGGGTCTGAGCAGCCGCACCCAAGGCGCGCAAATTCAACGGTTGATCGGTTATATGCCACAGCGCTTCGGGCTCTATGAAGAATTGACGGTGCAGGAAAATCTGGATCTGTACGCAGCCCTGCAAGGCCTGGACCCATCCCGGCAACGGGCGCGGCAACAGGAATTGCTGGCTTTGACTGCTCTGGGGCCCTTTGGAGCGCGTCGTGCGGGCCGACTATCCGGAGGAATGAAACAAAAACTGGGTTTGGCCTGTGCCCTGCTGCGTGCCCCGGCGCTGTTATTGCTCGATGAGCCCACCGTGGGCGTAGACCCCATCTCGCGACGGGAGTTGTGGCAAATCATTCTGGGACTGCGGCAGCAAGGGTTGAGCGTATTGGTTAGCACCGCATACCTGGACGAGGCCGAACGCTGTGACGATCTTCTCCTGTTGCACGAAGGCCGGCTTCTGGAGCATGCGCCGCATCCGGTGCTGACGGCTCCCCTGAAGGGGTGCTGTTTTCTGGTCACCCATTCCGGTCAATCGCGGCGCCTCTTGCAGTCCCGCCTGCGGCAG
Organism: Ferrovum sp.; assembly: GCA_027450105.1. Lineage (GTDB taxonomy): Bacteria > Pseudomonadota > Gammaproteobacteria > Burkholderiales > Ferrovaceae > JAJZHV01. The sequence continues at coordinate 186 of DAIDKJ010000018.1, read as the reverse complement.
CGCTTCGGGGTACTGGATGCCACGATTCAGGCGGATGGGGTACGGGTGGTCTGCCAGGATTCCCGGGCGCTCCCACAGCCCCTGGAGCACTGGGAGCCTATCCCCCCCCGCTTTGAAGACGCCTTCGTGGTGCGCCTCTACCAGGCACACCACCAAGGCACAGCGTCCAAGGCTCCCCCCAAAGCC
>DAIDKJ010000017.1 GCA_027450105.1 Ferrovum sp. | reverse complement strand
CCATCTGCAAGTCACACAAGCGACGGGCCGCCAACTCATTAAATTTTCCAAGGCAATCATCGCCGCAGGCTCCCAGGCGGTCACATTGCCCTTCATTCCTCAGGACCCCCGCATCGTCGATTCCACCGGCGCCCTGGAGTTACGCCAAATTCCGCAGCGCATGCTGGTTATTGGGGGCGGCATCATCGGCCTGGAAATGGCAACGGTGTACGCTACCTTGGGGGCCCAAATCCATGTGGTGGAAATGCTGGACGGCTTGATGGCCGGGGCCGACCGGGATTTGGTCAAAGTGTGGGAAAAATTCAACGCCAAGCGTTTTGATCGGATCATGCTGCAAACCAAAACCACGGCGGTCGAAGCCCGGGAAGACGGCATTTGGGTCACTTTTTCGGGTGCCCAGGCTCCTTCTGCACCCGAGCGCTATGATCTGGTCCTCGTGGCGGTGGGGCGCCGTCCCAATGGGGCTCAGATCGGTGCGGAGATGGCTGGAGTGAGCGTGGATGCGCGCGGTTTTATCCCGGTGGATAAGCAGCAGCGTACCAATGTGCCACATATTTTCGCCATTGGTGATGTGGTGGGACAGCCCATGCTAGCTCACAAGGCGGTACACGAGGGCCATGTGGCGGCAGAAAGCGCTGAGGGTCAACGCAGCTTTCTGGATGTGCGGCAAATACCTTCAGTGGCTTATACCAATCCCGAAGTGGCTTGGGCGGGAGTCACAGAAGAGCAGGCCAAGGCGCAAGGTATGCGCTTTCGCAAGGCCGTTTTCCCCTGGGCGGCCTCTGGTCGGGCCATTGCCAATGGGCGCGAAGAAGGTTTCACCAAACTCCTGTTTGATGAAGAGACCCATCGCATCCTGGGGGGCGGCATTGTGGGAACCCATGCAGGAGACCTCATCAGTGAAGTGTGTCTAGCCATCGAAATGGGTGCCGAAGCCGGAGATATTGGCAAAACCATTCATCCTCATCCCACCTTGGGCGAATCCATCGGTATGGCTGCAGAATTGTTTGAGGGGGTATGTACTGACTTGCCGCCCCAGCGCCGCTAAGAACTAAGGATCGTTCATGCGCATTCTGCTTAGCAATGATGACGGCTATTTTTCCACGGGACTCGCAGTGCTGACAAGAAGCCTGGAGGAGTTGGGAACAGTGACCGTTGTGGCGCCTGATGCGGAAAAGAGTGGGGCCAGTAATTCCTTGACACTCGACCGGCCGCTGATGGTTCGTCAGGCTCCCAATGGTTTTCATTATGTGAATGGCACCCCGACTGATTGCGTGCATATGGCCGTGACGGGCTTGCTGGAACAAGCCCCCGATATGGTCGTTTCGGGCATCAATCATGGGGCCAACATGGGGGATGACACCATTTATTCCGGCACGGTGGCCGCTGCAACGGAAGGGTACCTGCTGGGAATTCCCTCCATTGCCGTCTCTTTGGTCACCCTCTCCGGGGCAGGGCGCCATTTCGATACGGCGGCGCGCTGCGTGCTGGAGTTGGTTCAACGCATTCGTGCTCGACCCCTGCCCCATGCCAGTTTGCTCAATGTGAATGTGCCCGACCGACCCAGAGCCGACATCAAGGGGTTTCGCATCACGCGTCTGGGGCGCCGACATAAGGCCGAGCCGGTCATCAAATCTGCCAATCCACGGGGAGAAACCGTTTACTGGGTAGGTGCTGCAGGACCGGCTGCGGATGCCGGGGAGGGCACTGATTTTGATGCCGTGGCGCAGGGCTACGTTTCTGTGACACCCTTGCAGGTAGATCTGACGCATTACCAACAGATTTCCACGCTGGGCCAATGGCTTGAGGGTTGAGGGGTGGTTTCAGGCATTGGCATGACTTCGGACCGCACCCGGGCACGGATGGTGGAACGCCTCAAGACTCGTGGAATCCAGGATTTACAGGTGTTGGCAGCCATGGGTCGCGTTCCACGGCATGTGTTCGTGGACGAGGGAATTTCCGTCCGAGCCTATGAAGACTCGGCGCTGCCCATCGGTTTTGGGCAGACGATCTCGGCACCGTATACGGTGGCGCGCATGGTGGAACTCCTGTTTCAAGGCCGGAAATTGACCAAGGTGCTGGAGGTGGGCACAGGGTGCGGTTATCAGGCAGCCGTTCTGGCGCAGTTGGCCACAGAGGTCTACTCCGTGGAACGCATCGGGGCTTTGCTGGAGCGAACCCGCGCCCGTTTGTGGCCCCTCATGATCCGTAACCTGCGCCTTAAATTGACAGATGGAACCAAGGGGCTGCCCGAAGCGGCCCCTTTTGACGGCATCATCGTGGCGGCGGCGGCACCGCAGATTCCCTCTGCACTGCTGGCACAACTGGCCCCTGGTGGCCGGTTGGTCATTCCGGTGGGGGAGCGGCAGCAGCAATTGATGTTGGTGGAACAAACTGAAGCGGGACCGGTTCAAAGGGCTATTGAGTCCGTGCACTTTGTGCCGTTGCTGGAGCAGATACAGTGACTCCTTTTCTTCAACAGGTATTACGCAGGGTTGTGTCTGGGGGGGGCAGCCGGATGGCTGTTCTGGCGCTGGTTGTCGGGTTGGCGGGTTGTGCCTCGAATGCCCCCGCACCCGTGGCATCCCATCCAATCAAAGAAAATCCGGTGCTTGAATCCGGCCGTACCAAACATTCGACTGGCTCAGCTCCCCCCTCAACAACTGGAAGCGTTACCTGGATGTGGCCTTTAGACAAATCCCTGGCCGGCCCGTATCAAGTCAGGAATCGCGGTATTGATTTCAGTCCCCATGGACCAACGCCCGTGTTCTGTGCAGCAGACGGCACGGTGACGTATGTGGGCAACAGCATCAAGAGCTATGGCGAGATGGTCATTGTCAAGCATGGCACCGACTACCTCAGCGTGTATGCCAACAATGGCAAGGTTTTGGTCCATGAGGGACAGCAGGTTCAGCGCGGAGAACGCCTGGCAACGACCCTTGCGGGGGTAAACCCCCATTGGCACTTTGAAATTCGTTATCACGGCAAGCCCGTGGACCCGGATAAAATCCTCCCTCACTAAATCCCTTGCGCTGGCATGGGAGGCTAAGGCGTCGGGGGGGCTGTGCCAGGCTCCAGATTGCGCGTTACGATGCGGATGGCCGGGTCTTCGGGTGAGGTGCGAATGGCAAATCCCAGCCGTGTCATGAGATGCAGCATGCCTGAATTGGAACCCAGCACTTCTCCTTCAATCATCTTCAAGCCGCGCTGTGCGGCAATTTCCATGAGGTATTCCATCATGATTTGCCCCAATCCATGGCGCTGCCATTCGTCCCCTATGACCAGCGCAAACTCGCAAGACTCTCCATCCGGATTGGTGGCATAACGCACCACCCCAATCTGCATGGGATGATCGGCCCGCTGCGTGATGGCCACGAGCGCGATTTCGCGCTCGTAGTCCAGTTGCGTAAAGCGCACCAGCATGGAGCGTGGAAGTTCGCGCAGGGCATCCATAAAGCGAAAATAACGGGTGTCATCGGAGAGGGCTTTAACAAAGGCTTGCTCCATTTCGGCATCTTCCGGGCGAATCGGACGCAGGGTGATTTCTGTGCCGTTGCGCAAAATGACCTGCCGGACCAGATCGGCCGGGTAGGGATGAACGGCCATATGTCCATAGCGTGTGCGTGGTGCCGGGCTGCTGCTAAGCGTCAGTTGGGCACGGCTGATCAGGGGGGCATCGTCGGGAGAAAACCAGGCTTGCAAGTGAATTTCTGCCAACTGAGGGAGCTCGCATGCCATATCGGACAGGCGCAGCAACAATTCGATCAATTCCTCGTGGTGGATGGCGCGGATCTGGTCATGCTGGTTCAATTGGTTGGCAATGGTGCTGCGATCAACCAATTCGTGGGCCAAAAAGGGGTTGAGCGGGGGCAAGGACCAGGTTTTTGATCCGGGAATACCCGCCGCAATTCCGGTGGGGCCCAAAAACAAGGCGGGGCCCAGTGTGGGATCACGGATCACACCCAAACTGACAGCGCGCAGCTCGGTATCCTGACCGCTAAACAGGGGTGGGGGCAGACCGGCCCGGTAGACCACATGAAAACAGTTGAGCAACTGTTCTGTCTCCCGGGTTCCCAGAACCGTCACATGGCGTTCTAGCGCCGTGTTCAGTAATTCGCGCGCCTGCTCCAGCAACGGGGCCTTGTTTTCATCGGACGGCGGCGGGGTTTGAAACAACATCTGCTGATTGCGGTGGTATAGCGCCATGTAATGAAACGCATCGAGAGCAGATTCGGGGGTTCTGAAATTGGGAATCTGAGCCGCCGATAAAATGGCGCGCGATGGCAAAACACTGCGGTCTCCCATCCAGCAGGCCAGAATCGGCTTGGTGGTTTGTTTGCACAGGGCCTCCAGCTCGTGGGCGGTTTCCAGGGGCTCGGCATCGAATTGGGGCGTGAGGATGACCAAAAGAGAATCCACTTCGGGATCCGCAAGAACCAGACTGGCAACGGCTGCAAAGCGCTGGGCCTTGGCACCGCTGCCCAGATTCAGGGGATTGCTCCCATCCCAGGAGGTGGGCATGAGCGGCTCCAGATGGGTGAGCGTGTCACTGGACAAGCGCGCCAGGGGAATCCGGTTATCCATGGCCCGATCACTGGCCAAGGCACCCGGGCCATCGCCATTGGATAACACCGCTAGTCGGGAACCACTGCGGCGATAACGCACTGCGCAGGCGCGAGCCGCCGAAAACAATTGGGTCAGGTTACGTACCCGAACCACACCGGCGCGCCGCAAGGCGGCATCGAAGATGGCATCGCTTTGCAACATGGAGGGATAACCGCCCTGATCATGGATGTGATGCATGGCCCCGGAGAGATGCCCCCATCGGTCTGACTTTAGCACGATGACGGGCTTGACGCGGGCGGCTTCGCGCAGGGTGCTCATGAAATGCCGCGGATGCCCCACGGATTCGATAAACATGAGAATACTTTGCGTTTGCAGATCGGAAACCAGATAGTCCACGATTTCCGCAAAGTCGATGTCAGAAGAGGGACTGATGGAGACCACCGAGGAAAATCCGATCCCATTGCCGGCTGCCCAGTCCAGCACCCCACAGGTCAACGCGGTGGATTGAGACACCAGCGCAATGCCCCCGGCCATGACCAGGGGAGGGGTCAAGCCGATGGCCGGGCGGATCACCCCCAGGCGATTAGGTCCCAGAAAGCGCACCCCATGAGTCCGGGCCTGTTCTTGCACTTCCACAAACACTCGGGCCCCTTCGGCTCCTGACTCGCCAAAACCGTTGGTGAGCAATACCACGGCGCGTAGCCCCAGCTGACCACATTGGGCGATCAATGCCGGAATTTCCTCGATGGGGTTGGCCAGCATGACCAGATCCACGGGTTCGGGAATCGCCTTCAAATCGGGGAAGGTGCTCAACCCTTCGATGTGGGAGGCTTGAGGATGAATGGGGTACAGTCGGCCTCGATAGCCACTGCTGATCAGGTTGTTCAACGTCTGGTGCCCGATGTCAGACCCTTGAGCCTGCAGCCCGCATAAAGCGATGGACTGGGGTGTAAAAAAAGGGCTGAGATAGTGGGGTTTCATCCTGGAGCCTCGGTGTGACGGGTGGGCCATCGGGGGTTATAAAAAATCAAGCCATCTGCTGGAAGCCGGGAGAGGGACGGAGTAATATTTCAGATGTTACATCCTGTGCTGAATTATTTTCGTCCTTCTCTCTTCAGGACCTTACGATGGTTCAAACGGCAATCGTGACCCATTCACTCTCCATGAGGCATGACATGGGCGAGTTTCATCCAGAAAGTCCACGGCGCCTGGACGCCATCAATGACCGGCTCATTGCTAGCGGACTCATGCCCTATTTGCTGCACTATGAAGCCGACCCTGTGCAGCGACGCCATCTGGAGCGCGTGCATTCGCCTACCCATGTGGAAAACCTGCTATCTGTTGCACCGCACCACGGTATTGTACATCTTGATCCGGATACTGCAATGAATCCTTACACCGTACCAGCAGCTCTGGGTGCTGCCGGTGCGGGCACACTGGCAGTGGATCTGGTATTGAAGGGCCAGGTTCAGAACGCCTTCTGTGCGGTTCGTCCGCCCGGACATCATGCCGAAAAAGAACGCGCCATGGGGTTTTGTTTTTTCAACACAGTGGCAGTGGCTGCCCTGTGGGCGCTGGAATATCACGGTTTGGAGCGAGTGGCCATTCTCGATTTCGACGTGCACCACGGAAACGGCACAGAAAATATTTTTCGTGATGATCCGCGCGTGTTATTTTGCTCCACCTTTCAACACCCCTTTTATCCCTATCAGGGAGCCGAGACCATCAGCAATCACATTCTCAATCTACCCTTGCAGGCCGGCTCGGACGGTGCAGTGTTTCGCCAGGTATTGCAGCAGCATTGCCTGCCCGCCTTTGATGCCTTTGCGCCTCAGTTGGTGTTGATTTCGGCGGGTTTTGATGCCCATCGGGAAGACCCGCTGGCAGAACTGCGGCTGGTGGAATCGGATTTTGCCTGGGCAACGCAACAAATGGTCCACCTGGCCCAGCGTCACTGTGGTGGCGCTTTGGTGTCAACCCTGGAAGGGGGCTACAACACCAATGCCTTGGGCCGTTGTGTCACCGAGCACGTTCGCGAATTGGCGGGCCTTTAAGAGGCAGCCACTGGCTCTGGTAGCAAGACCGGAACGCAACCGGCCTGTGCAAGGCAGGATTCCAGGCGCAGGCACCCCCCCGATAGGTGGGTTTTTGTCGCCATGGGCGAAGTCTGTGGTTGCGCGCATGTGGGGCGGCATCACCAACCCGATGGGTGGATTGGCATCGATTTGCGTCGTCCTGGGCAAGCGGGAGGAGACCTGAGGCCCACGAAAGTCAGGGAATGATCAGGGCTGCTACCACCTGACGATCTTCGCTGGCGAGCACCGTGTAGGTTCGACACGCAGCAGCCGTGTCCATGCATTCCACGCCGATTCCCGCTTCCAGAAGAGGGCGGGTCAAGGCGGGGGAGGGAAAGCGAAAGACGGAACCCGTACCCAGCAATACGAGCTCTGGTTGCAGCACCAATAATTGTGCGAAGTGCTCCGCAGTCAAGAGCTCAAAACTCTCGGCCCAAACGCGCAGAGAACGCGTGGGCGAAACCACCAGGCTTTTGTCGATACGCTCGCCATTGAGGATGACAAATCCCGGTCCATGACCCGTGATGGACTGTGCGCTGTCGGAATGATGATGGATCAGTTTCAAGGCATGCTCCAAATCAGTTAAAATAAGCCTTTATCAAGACGAGACATTCCCGCTGCCATGCCCGATTTTCCCAGAATCAAGCGCTTACCACCCTACGTGTTCAATATTACCGGAGAACTCAAGTCAGCGGCCAGGCGCCGTGGGGAAGATATCATCGATTTCGGGATGGGTAACCCCGATCAGCCCACTCCCCAGCATATCGTCGACAAACTGGTGGAAGCGGCACAGCGCAATGATACCCATGGTTACTCGCTCTCCAAAGGCATTCCGCGGGTACGCCGAGCCATTTGCAACTGGTATCAGCAGCGCTTTGGGGTTGAACTCGATCCGGAAACCGAAGCCATTTTTACCATTGGTTCCAAGGAAGGGATTGCCCACTTGATGCTGGCGGTGCTGGATACTGGGGACATGGTTCTGGTGCCCAACCCCAGTTATCCCATCCACATTTATGGGCCGGTCATCGCCGGGGCAGATATCCGGCATATCAGCATGATTCCGGGCGTGGATTTTTTCGAGGAACTGGAAAAAGGACTGCGCGGTTCTTGGCCGCGCCCCAAGTTGCTGATCCTCAATTTCCCCAGTAACCCCACCACGCAATGTGTGGATTTGCCCTTTTTTGAACGCATCATCGCCATTGCCCGGGAATATGGCATTTATGTGGTGCATGACCTGGCTTACGCCGATATCGTCTACGATGGCTACAAGGCCCCCTCCATTCTGCAGGTTCCAGGAGCCAAGGACGTGGCCGTGGAGTTCTTTACCCTGTCCAAAAGCTACAGCATGGCCGGTTGGCGCGTGGGGTTCATGGTGGGCAACGCCGATCTGGTGGCGGCCTTGGGCCGTATGAAAAGCTACCATGATTACGGAACCTTCACCCCCATTCAAGTGGCTTCCATCGTGGCGCTGGAAGGTCCCCAGGACTGTGTGGAAACCATCCGTTCCACCTATCAAAAGCGCCGGGACGTGATGGTGCAGGGATTGCATAACCTGGGCTGGATGGTGGAAAACCCCAAGGCAACCATGTATGTGTGGGCTAAAATTCCCGAGGTTTACAAAGCCATGGGCTCCCTGGAGTTTGCCAAGAAATTGTTGAAGGATGCGCATACCGCGGTTTCTCCGGGGATTGGCTTTGGCGAATTGGGTGATGACCATGTGCGTTTTTCTTTAATCGAAAACGAAGCCCGAACCCGTCAGGCCATTCGCGGCCTGCGGGACATGTTTCGGAAGGATGGTTTGCTATGACACCCATTCGTGTGGGGTTGTTGGGTTTGGGCGTGGTGGGCGGGGGAACCTGGACGATTCTGGAGCGCAATCGGGAAGAAATCGCCCGTCGTGCGGGTCGCGAAATTCATGTGACTTGCGCCGCCGTGCGTCCTCAGGATCTGGAAAAGGCGGCGGCCAAAACGGGAGGGCGCATCACCCTGTATACGGATCCCATGCAGGTTGTGCAAAACCCCGAGGTGGATATCGTGGCCGAGTTGATGGGAGGCATTCATCCCGCGCTGGAACTGGTCCTGGAGGCCATTGCCCAAGGCAAGCATGTGGTCACTGCCAACAAGGCCTTGCTGGCTTTGCAAGGGAACGACATCTTCAAGGCGGCGCGCACCCGGGGCGTCATGATTGGCTTCGAGGCCGCTGTGGCTGGAGGAATCCCCATCATCAAGGCCTTGCGGGAGGGTTTGACCGCCAACCGTATCGAGTGGATCGCGGGAATCATCAACGGTACCAGCAATTTCATTCTCACCAACATGCGCGACCGGGGGGAGAGTTTTGCTTCGGCTCTGAGTCAGGCGCAAGCCCTGGGCTACGCCGAAGCTGATCCCACCTTCGATATCGAGGGGATCGATGCCGCGCATAAACTCACCATCATGGCGGCCATCGCTTTCGGGATTCCCATGCAGTTTGAACGTGCCTACACCGAAGGAATTTCCCGTCTGACTGCTCAGGACATTCAATACGCGCAGGAATTTGGCTATCGCATCAAATTGCTGGGAATTACCCGGCGTACGCCCCGTGGAATCGAATTGCGCGTCCACCCCACGCTGATTCCAGAAAAACGCCTCATCGCCAACGTGGATGGCGTCATGAACGCCGTGCTGGTGAAGGGCGATGCCGTGGGGACCACCCTGTATTACGGCGCCGGTGCGGGCGCCGAACCCACGGGGTCGGCCGTGATTGCCGATCTGGTGGATATGACCCGCATGGCGAGTGCCGAACCTGGACATCACGTACCCCATTTGTCCTTTCAGCACGATCAAATGCACGACGATCAGGTCATGCCGGTATCCGAGATCGAATCCTCTTACTATTTGCGCATGAGCGCCGTGGATCGTCCAGGGGTGCTGGCCGAGGTGACTCGGATTCTGGCGGACCTGGGCATCTCCATCGAGGCCATGCTGCAACGTGAGCCGCCTGCCGGAGAACAGCGGGTGGATGTCATCATGCTCACCCATAGTACTCTGGAGCGCCATATCGATCAGGCCATCGCACAAATCGAAGCCCTGCAGTCCATTGCGGGCCCGGTGACCCGGATCCGCATGGAATCCCTGAGCGCCTGACCCTTCACCTTTTTTTCAATGGCCATCGCGTTGGCATTTACTAATATGACCAGGACATCATGACTCACTATCAAGGCTTGATCCACCGTTATCGACACCGCCTGCCGGTTACCGATTCCACTCCTGTCGTAACCTTGAACGAGGGCAATACCCCGCTCATCGAGCTGCTCAATCTGCCCAAAAAAATCGGATTCGATGGTCGCCTTCTGGTGAAATTCGAGGGTCTCAATCCCACCGGCTCCTTCAAGGATCGGGGCATGACCATGGCGGTGACCAAGGCAGTGGAAGCAGGTTCCAGGGCCATCATATGTGCTTCTACCGGCAATACTTCGGCTGCGGCAGCGGCCTACGCCGCCCGGGCCGGCATCACCAGCTTCGTGCTGATTCCCGACGGCAAGATCGCCCTGGGAAAACTGGCTCAGGCCATGATGCACGGAGCCGTGGTGTTGCAAATCCAGGGCAATTTTGATGACGGGATGCGCCTGGTGCAGGAAATTTCCAGCGAGCTACCCATTGCCCTGGTGAACTCGGTCAACCCCTTTCGCCTGCAGGGCCAAAAAACCATCGCCTTCGAAATCATCGAGGCCTTGGGCGAGGCCCCGGATTATCACGTGCTTCCCGTGGGGAACGCCGGCAACATCAGTGCCCACTGGATGGGTTACTGCGAGTCCACAGGGCAGGAAACGGCGGCTTGCGGGCATTGCCAGGGGCATTGTCCGTATCATCCGGCGCAACCGTTGGCCACGCAACGCCCCATCATGCTGGGTTATCAGGCTTCCGGAGCGGCCCCGTTCATGCGCGGTGGGCCCGTGTCCAATCCCGACACCATTGCCACCGCCATTCGCATCGGCAATCCCATGTCCTGGCCTCTGGCCTGGGCCGCCGTGCGGGAGTCCGGAGGCTGGTTTGATGAATGTACCGACCCGGAAATTCTGGAAGCACAGCGCTTGCTGGCGCAGACGGAAGGGGTGTTCTGCGAGCCGTCTTCAGCCACTTCGCTGGCCGGATTCATGAAAGACGTCAAAGGCGGCCGGATTCGTAGCGGGGCCACCGTAGTGGCAACACTCACCGGTCATGGACTCAAGGATCCCGACACGGCCATTGGACAATGCGTTCAGCCCCATCGGGTGGCGGCCGAACGCAGCGCCATCGCGGCGATCATCGAGCGCTCCTTGTAATCGATAAACCAAGTCCCCTGACCAGCGCTGCACACGGCGCATCCGATTGAACCACTTACTCGTCGTCGGGGGAGGGTGGCGGATGACCGTCGTAAATTTGATTGCGGCGCCGCTGTAAATAAGCATCACGCAGGAAGGCGTAGGGATCCAGAGCGGCCGTGTCCAGCAGGTTGGTGGCGCCTAGCAGGTTGGTTCGGGTATTGAGCGCTTCGAAGGCATACACCTCGGTGTCCTTGGTCAGCGTGGTGTGCAGGTTGGCATAAAGACTTTCCGGATAGTCTCCCACCAAGCCCAGAGTGTCGCGCACGGTGCTGGGACCTAAAAACGGCAATACCAGATAGGTGCTGCTATCCCATCCCCAAACGGCCATGGTTTGGCCGAAGTCTTCCCGATGCCGGGGTAATCCTGAGGGTGTGGCCACGTCGATCAGGCCAAGTAACCCCACCGTGGTGTTGATCATGAAGCGTTCGCCGTCGGCCAGACCCTGGGTTCCCTTGCCCTGAAACAAATCATTGAACACGGTGGCCAGATCTGTAATGTTATTGAAGAAGTTGCTGACACCCGTGCGAAAAAAATCCGGAGTTATGGCGCGGTAGCCCTGGGCTACGGGTTTTACCAGGCTCTGGTCTACCTGTTCGTTGATGTGGTACATGGTGCGGTTGTAGGATTCCAGCGGATCGTTGGGATCGGCGGTCCCATTGGGTAATGAGGCACAACCGGCCAGTAGCGCAAGGAGCAGCAGGGATACCAGCGTCCCGAAGAGCCTTTCGAGTCCAGGCTTGCTCAGGAGCAATCGGCGAGCAGCGGCGAGAAACCGCGGCCTGACAAGGCGCGCTGCCTGCCAGATACAGGCCCAGCCGGAACAGAAAAGGCGACAGGCAGCGCTGCGAGCAGAAAGGGATGATGCGGGCATGGAAGAGGGTGGGTGGTTTTTACAGCACTTGAGTATACCTCAATCCCCGGTACTTGTTTTTTCTGAGACTGCCCCCATGTGCAACTCATCAACCTTGACTTGACAGGATGTGCCATGCGATTTGACAAAATGACCACTCGTTTTCAAGAGGCCTTTGCGGATGGCCAGAGCCTCGCCCTGGGGCGGGATAACAGTGCCCTGGAACCGGTGCACTTGCTGCTGGCCTTGCTGGGGCAGGCGGATGGCTCCACCACGGCCTTGCTGACACGCGCCGATGTCCAGGTGGCAGCACTCAAACAGTCCCTGACGGGACTGCTGGAGCGGCTTCCCAAATTGGACAATCCAGGCGGAGAACTGGCCGTGTCGCGGGATCTGAACAATCTGCTCAACCTCACGGAACGCGAGGCGCAAAAACGCAACGACCAGTTCATCGCCTCCGAATTATTCTTGCTGGTTTTAAGTGACGACAAGGGTGAAACCGGCCGCCTGTTCCGTCAGCATGGCGCCCAGCGGGCCCGCCTGGAAGTGGCCATTGCTGCCATGCGCGGTGGGGCCTCGGTCAATGACCCAGCGGGCGAAGCCCAGCGCGAGGCGTTGCAAAAATACACGCTGGATTTGACCGAGCGGGCCCGTTTGGGAAAACTGGACCCCGTCATTGGTCGCGACGACGAGATTAGGCGCGTCATCCAGATTCTGCAGCGGCGCACCAAAAACAATCCGGTGCTGATTGGCGAGCCGGGTGTGGGCAAAACCGCCATCGTGGAAGGATTGGCCCAGCGCATCATCAATGACGAGGTGCCCGAATCCTTGCGCCACAAAAGGGTGCTGGTACTGGATATGGCAGCCCTGTTGGCCGGGGCCAAGTATCGGGGAGAGTTTGAAGAGCGGCTCAAAGCCGTGCTCAAGGAATTGTCCCAGGAACAGGGGCGCATCATCGTCTTCATCGATGAGTTGCATATCATGGTGGGGGCCGGCAAGGCCGAAGGAGCCATGGATGCCGGCAACATGCTCAAACCGGCTCTGGCCCGGGGCGAATTGCACTGCGTGGGTGCCACCACGCTGGATGAGTATCGCAAATATATCGAAAAAGATGCGGCCCTGGAGCGACGCTTTCAGAAGGTGTTGGTGGGTGAACCCACGGTGGAAGACACCATTGCCATTTTACGGGGTCTGAAGGAAAAGTATGAACTCCATCATGGCGTGGAGATTACCGACCCGGCCATCGTGGCGGCAGCTGAATTGTCGCAACGCTATATCACCGACCGCTTTCTCCCGGATAAGGCCATCGATCTCATGGATGAGGCCGCGGCCCGGATCAAGATGGAAATCGATTCCAAACCCGAGTCCATGGACAAATTGTTCCGGCGTTTGATTCAGTTGAAAATCGAACGGGAAGCCGTGCGCAAGGAGGTGGATGAGGCGTCGCAAAAACGCCTGGCGTTGCTGGAAGAGGAAATCCAGCGCCTGGAAGTGGAGTACGCCGATCTGGAAGAAATCTGGAAGTCTGAAAAGGCTCAAGTGCAAGGCACTCAGCACATCAAGGAAGCACTGGACAAGGCTCGGGTGGAAATGGAATTGGCCCAGCGCCGGGGCGATTTGCAGAAGGCCTCCGAGCTCAAGTACGCACGCATCCCGCAACTGGAGTCTCAGTTGCAGCAAAGCGATGCGGCGGCCGGGCAGCCCCGGGTCAACCAATTGTTGCGCACCCAGGTGGGGGCCGAAGAAATTGCCGAGGTGGTGTCACGGGCCACGGGGATACCGGTATCGCGCATGATGCAAGGCGAACGGGAAAAACTGGTCAACATGGAATCCTATCTGCATCAGCGCGTGGTGGGGCAGGAGGAAGCCGTGCGCTTGGTCAGCGATGCCATTCGGCGCTCCCGGGCCGGGTTGAGTGATCCGCATCGTCCCTACGGGTCGTTTTTGTTTCTGGGCCCCACAGGGGTGGGAAAAACCGAACTATGCAAAACCCTGGCCGAGTTCCTGTTCGATTCTCCCGAGCACATGATTCGCATCGATATGTCCGAGTTCATGGAAAAGCATTCTGTGGCCCGCCTGATCGGTGCCCCTCCCGGATATGTGGGGTATGAGGAGGGCGGCTATCTCACCGAGGCAGTGCGTCGCAAACCCTATGCAGTGATCCTGCTGGATGAAGTGGAGAAGGCTCATCCGGATGTGTTCAATGTGTTGCTCCAGGTACT
>DAIDKJ010000016.1 GCA_027450105.1 Ferrovum sp. | reverse complement strand
TGCAACGACACGGCAGAAGAAGAAAAATCCTGCAGGCGTAGGGTTCCCGCACCGGAAATTTGCACAGATGCGGCGCCAGAACAACAATCGAAATCTTGCGTCACCCAAGTGGTGCTGACGATGGGATGCAGCATCCACTGATCCTGATGCCGCACCAGTTCCCAAGCACCCCAGCGAAGCAGCGGCATGCGCCCTGGTTTGGCCTGCACCTGATGAAACCAGGTTTCCAGTTGCGCCGTATGACAGGCCGGCGCACCCATGAGACGAAACCATGCGCGCACAAGATTGATGGCCCGGGGGCGGTTCAGCGCCATGACCCGTTCAATCACCAAGCCCCAGGGTCCGGCACAGGTGGACAAATCTTCTAACGCCAATTCTTCCAGCAAATCAGCAGCCTGAGCCAGATGCTCGGCAGAGCGGGACAGGGTGGCGGCCCAGGCCGGAAAACGTTGTTCCAAAAGCGGGGCTACCGTATGGCGCAAAAAATTGCGCACGTGCTGACACTGCGCGTTGGACGGATCCTCCACCCAGGCAAGATTCCATTGGGCCGCAACCTGTTTCAATTCAGCCCGTGAGGTGTGCAGTAAAGGACGCAGCAAGGGTGGGCCAGAGTACCTTGCTCCTGCAACCGTGCGCAGGGTTGCCATGGCGCTCAAACCGGCTACCCCTGCACCACGCAACAACTGGATGAGCAGGGTTTCGGCCTGATCCTGTTGATGGTGTGCCAGCACGATGAAGTCACAGGACTGGCGGGCAAGGGCCTGATAGCGCGCCATGCGTGCCAGGTTTTCCAGGCTTTCTCCTGCCTGGGGTTGGGGAAACACGTCCTCGACCCCAAAGGCAACACCGAGGGCGGCACATTGGGCAGCGCAAAATTGTTGCCAATGCAAGGCTTCCGGATGAAGATGATGATTGACGTGCAGGGCGCTGAGACGAAAGGCCAGTGGTCGGGAAAGGTGATGCAGCAAGTGCAACAGGACCGTAGAATCCAGACCCCCGCTATACCCCAGGCAAAGATGCGCATTACGGGTCAACAGGGGTTGCAAAACCTGTTGGAGCGCTCTGAGCTGAGTGCGGGAGGCGTCAGTCTTTTCGGGATTCCTTGAATTTTCCATACCCCATCAAACGTTCGTACCGACGATCCAACAGCTCGTCCATGGTTGCAATGGAATCCACCTGCTTCAACGCATCTTGCAGCGCACGTTTGAGATTCTGAGCCATCATGGCGGAATCGCGATGCGCCCCACCCAAAGGTTCTGGCACGATCTTATCCACCAACCCCAAGGATTTCAGCCGTGCGGAGGTGATCCCCAGGGCTTCTGCCGCCTCGCTGGTTTTTTCCGGGGTTTTCCAGAGAATTGCCGCACAGCCCTCGGGTGAAATGACGGAATAAATCGAATACTGCAACATCAGCATCTGATCCCCCACGCCGATGGCCAAGGCACCGCCCGAGCCCCCTTCTCCAATCACAGTGCAGATAATGGGTGTTTTGAGGGCCGCCATCTCATACAAGTTGCGCCCAATGGCCTCGGACTGACCGCGTTCCTCGGCGCCAATGCCGGGGTAAGCCCCCGGTGTGTCGATAAAGGTGAGAATGGGGAGGGAAAATTTTTCGGCCAGTCGCATCAGGCGTAAGGCCTTGCGGTAACCCTCCGGGCGTGCCTGGCCAAAATTGCGATAAATTCGATCCTTGGTATCGCGTCCTTTTTGGTGCCCGATGATCATGACTGGACGATCGCCAAAACGCGCGATTCCGCCTACGATGGCAGGATCGTCCGAAAAAGCCCGGTCACCGTGCAGTTCATCGAAATCAGAAAAGAGCGCCTCGATGTAATCCAGCGTGTATGGACGCTGACTGTGACGGGCCACTTGGGCAATTTGCCAGGATTTCAAACCCGCATAGATCTCTTTGGTGAGAGACTGGCTTTTCTTTTGCAAGCGCTCGATCTCCTGCGAAATATCCACGGCAGAATCTTCCTGCACGAATCGCAGTTCTTCGATCTTTGCCTCGAGTTCCCCGATGGGCTGCTCAAATTCGAGAAAAACTGTTTTCATCGATCCTGTTCCTCAAGAGCCGACCGGTTTGAACAATCGCGTTGTGGGCAGGGCACCACCAGCATATTCGAAGACATCACAGATAGGCAAAAACGGCCATGGCACAGCCCACCAAGGCCCCGAAGCCAGCGGGAATAAGGAGCCAGCGCCGATTGGTCAGGGCTGTGACAGAGGCCAGGGCGATGGCAATCTGAATGAACGTCATGGCCAAGGCGAGTATGTGATGCGGGTGAAAGGCTTTTTCTGCCAACTCGCTTTCATGTCGCGACTTTTCTTCAAATTCCTCAGCCTTGAGCTTGATTTCCTTTTTTTCCTGCTCATAGCGTTCCAACTCTGCCTTGTAGTGCTCACGCCGCTCGGGTGGAGATAATTCCATGGCCAATGTCATGAGATGTCCCTTGGCACTCTTGGCCTGGTAAAAACTCCATTGGTCACTGGCATGAGCCTTGAACAAAACGGCATCATTCTTGTGAATCAGGGCCTCGTTTTGCGTGTTACCGCCAAGATAACTGACTACTGCACCCAATGCGGCCAGAACTGCGGTAAAAATGGCCACCTGCTGGGCCAATGTGACCCCGTGATGACCAGAACCCTCATGACCGGTGGCCACATGCTCCAATTCATGTTCATGGGCACCGTGCACATGAAAATGCTCTTCCATGCCTCAATTCTCCACAGCGAGTGAACGAAACCGACGCGCACGGACCGCCTCTCCCAGTTGTTGCAAGATCGGAAGAGTGTCTTCGATGGAAATACAGGCGTCAGTAATACTTTTTCCATATTCCAGGGGATGACCGGCAACAAGATCCTGACGCCCCCCCAGAAGATTGCTTTCGATCATGACCCCCATGATGCGTTGCTCGCCCTGTTGGAGTTGGGCTGCAATGTTGTCGGCAACCTGCAACTGTTTGAGCGGATCCTTTTGACTATTGGCATGACTGGCATCGATCATGACCCGAGCCGCCAGGGCCGCAGCGGAGAGTTCGCGTGCTGCCAGGTCCACATGGGTGGCATCGAAATTGGGGTGTTTACCACCCCGCAGAATCACGTGACAATCTTCGTTGCCATTGGTGGCCACAATCGCCGAATGGCCCGCTTTGGTGACCGATAGAAAGTGGTGAGGCTGTTGCGCCGCACGAATGGCGTCCACTGCAATGCGCAAATTACCATCCGTCCCGTTTTTGAAACCTACAGGGCAGGAAAGTCCGGAGGCCAATTCACGATGCACCTGGCTTTCGGTTGTGCGCGCCCCAATTGCCCCCCAACTAATCAGATCAGCAAAGTATTGGGGTGTAATGAGATCCAGAAACTCGGTCCCCGCCGGAACCCCGAGCGCATTGATATCCAGCAGCAAGCCCCGGGCCAGACGCAGGCCTTCGTTGATCTGGAAACTTCCATCCAGGAATGGGTCGTTGATCAAACCTTTCCAACCCACCGTGGTACGCGGTTTTTCAAAATAGACCCGCATCACGATCAGCAATTCCGAGGCCCATTGTGCTTTCACCTGCTTGAGATGACGGGCGTATTCCAGCGCGGCTTTGGCATCATGGATGGAACAGGGGCCCACGATAACCAGCAAGCGGTCATCCGCGCCATGAAGGATTTGATGAATGCCTTGCCGGGTTTCATGCACCACTGTTGAGGCAGGAGGGGTCAGGGGAAATTCGCGCAGCAAGTGAATGGGCGGCAGGAGTTCCTTGATTTCGCGAATTCGCAAATCATCCGTGCGCTGAAGGGAGGATGGGGTCATGGTATCGGCGCCCTGTTTGGGGAGCAAAAATTCATCATAAAGCCTGCCATTCTAACAAAAGACGGGGCTTATCGCTTGACCGCTTCAGGCCGTGCCCCCCACGGTCAGGCCATCAATACGCAAGGTGGGCTGACCGACACCCACGGGGACACTCTGTCCTTCCTTGCCACAGGTTCCAACACCGGAATCCAGTTTCATATCGTTACCGATCATGGAGACTCGAGTCAGCACATCCGGTCCGTTGCCTACCAGTGTGGCCCCTTTCACCGGACAAACCAGTTTACCCTTTTCGATCAACCAGGCTTCCGCGGCAGAAAATACAAATTTTCCACTGGTGATATCCACTTGCCCTCCTCCAAAATTGAGGGCATAGATTCCGTGATCCACCGAAGCCAGAATTTCCTGGGGGTCCCGATTGCCCGCCAGCATGTAGGTGTTGGTCATGCGCGGTAACGGAATATGGGCAAAAGACTCGCGGCGACCGTTTCCTGTCAGCTGCATGCCCATCAAGCGGGCATTGAGGCTATCCTGCAAATAGCCCTTGAGAATTCCATCCTCGATCAAAACGGTCCGTTGTGTGGGATTACCCTCATCATCTAGCGTCAGGGATCCACGCCGGTCAGGAATGGTTCCATCATCCAGCACCGTCACCCCGGCTGCCGCCACCCGCTCGCCCAAGCGTCCGGCAAAGGCGGAAGAGCCTTTGCGATTGAAATCTCCTTCCAGACCATGTCCAATGGCCTCATGGAGCAAAATGCCCGGCCACCCACTGCCCAGCACCACGGTCATCGGACCCGCTGGAGCAGGTTTGGCCTCCAGATTGGTCACGGCCTGGTGCACTGCCTGCTGGGCATACTCCTGCAAAACCGCCTCGGTAAAGTAGTCATAGCCAAAACGCCCACCCCCACCCGAAGACCCCTGTTCCCGCACGCCATTCTGCTCGGCAATGACCTGGATGGAAACCCGCACCAGAGGTCGTAAATCTGCGCTCAACCGGCCATCGCTGCGGGCCACGAGAACGATTTCATACTCGCCTGCCAGAGAAGCCATCACCTGGGTAATCCGCGAGTCCAGAGCGCGGGCATAGTGCTCCAACTGTTCCAATACTCGAACCTTGCTGGAATCTTCCAGCGTATTCAAGGGGTCCCGGGCCCGATACAGTGGTTTGGGCTGCGGTATGGACCCCAACAGGGACTGGCGCCCCTCTTGCCCACTGCGAGCGATGGCGCGCGTTGCTAATGCCGCCTGCCGCAAGGAAGACCACTGGATGTCATCAGAATACGCAAAAGCGGTTTTATCTCCACTGATCGCACGCACGCCCACACCTTGTTCGATGTGAAAAGTACCCGACTTGACCACGCCTTCCTCCAGATTCCACCCTTCTGCGCGGCAGTATTGAAAATATAAATCGGCGTAATCCACCTGATGGGTCATGATCTGGCCAAAGATCCGTTCCAATGCGCTCTGGTCCAGCGCATAAGGCGTTAATAGTGTGGCTTCTGCCACCGAGAGGGACGAAGGGGTCATCGTCAAGTTCCTGAAAGAATGTGATGGAGCAACAAAATCGAATGCTCAGGCCAGTTTGCCCACGCGGTTTTTTTTTGGATCCGGAAGTCCCAAGGTACGATGGCTCAGGGCGGGAAGACTGGCGCGTAATTCCGCCTGATGGATCGGATTGACACCAGCAATGACAATCCCGGAGCCTCGCGGCAACTGATCCAGGATGATCCCCCATGGATCGACGATCATGGAGGCGCCATGGGTTTCGCGTCCATTCATGTGGTACCCACCTTGAGCAGGAGCAACCACATAGGCCAGATTCTCGATTGCGCGGGCACGAATCAGGGTTTCCCAATGGGCACGCCCGGTGGTTTCGGTAAAGGCCGAGGGCACGAAGATCAGGTCCACATCACCCATCGCGCGGTACAATTCCGGAAAACGCAAATCATAACAGATGGACAAGCCAATGCGTCCAAACGGCGTATCCAGGGTAACAACCTCCGAACCCGGCACAATGGAACGCGACTCCTCATAGCGCTCGTTACCCCGCTGAAAACTGAACAAATGAATTTTGTCGTAGCGCGCCACACAATGACCCTCTCGATCGATGACCAGGGTGCTGTTCAATATTTTTTGGGGGTCGTTGCTTTTGAGAGGGATGGAACCTCCCACGATCCACAAACCAAAACGACGCGCCATGCGGGATAAAAACTCCTGGATCGGTCCTTTGCCAAAAGCCTCAGCCACCTTGACCTTGTCGCCCTCCTGCAATCCCATGATGGGAAAGTACTCGGGCAAACCCACCAGGGAAGCTCCCTGGTCGGCCGCCATGCGCAACAGGCGTTCGGCTTCCGCCAGGTTGGAACTGACTTGTGGCCCGGAAGCCATCTGGATGGCCGCCACCCGAAAACTGCCGGGCAAGGGCCTGGCTTTCCCAAAACCGGAATCCATTTTGCGCGCTGATTTGGTGACTGGTGAGGCCATGCCGATATCCTTCAAAAAACTTTAAGGAGCCCCTTCTTCCACACGAGAAGAAGGCTTGATTTGTGGATCATCCCAACTTCCCTCGATACGGTACTCATGGGAAAGTGCGCTATCCAACGGATTTTTTAGTAATTTTTGGACCAGATACGTGGCGGCCCCCGCGACCGGCCCACCCACCAGCGTAGTGGCCAGAGACAGGCTGCCGCCCACCGCAGGATCCACTCGCGCCAGCAGATTTGAAGTTTCTCGAGCCAGATCGATGGTTCCGGTCAAACCCACTTGTGCCGCCGGTCCGGCCATGTCGAAATGGTGCAAGGTCATCATGCCACGATCCATTTGCGCCTTGCTACTGAGCGTATCAAAGGCAAACCCATCAGAAAAGATATCATGAAAGTCAAGCGTGACCCTTCTTGGCAGGCTTTGCAAACTGAGCAACCCGATCAAACGGCCTGCTCCCCCTGGTTCGATCTTCGAAAATTGCCCGTCATGCAACTGCAGGTCCAGCATGCCACTGAGCCTGCCCCAGCTAAAATCCTCAGGATTGCCACGCCAGTGCACTTGTCCCTGCATGGTGCCATGCCCTCTGGCCACTAGATGAGGATACCCCGAGTCCGCAAACAATTTTCCCAGATCACTGGAGTCCAGTTGAAAATTGAGCTGCGTTTCGGGTTGTGGTTGCGCCAACCAGCGGCCGTCCGCCACCAGATGCCCGGAGTCCCGGGACAATTCCAGGTGTTGAATGTGCCAGATCGCTCCTTCCCTGAATCCGGTCAGAATCAATTTTCCCCAAAAACGTCCATGGGCGGAAAAATTATCCAGCACCACATCCACAGAAGGCATGCGCGACTCTTCGTCAAGGTCAATGGCTGCCTGATCAGACTGATGCGAATTCTGCCCACCACCAGGAAGGAACAATTTGCTCAAATGTCCCTGCAACAATCCTACTCCCGACGGAACCCAGGTGATATCGCCTGCTGCCTCTGGGCCATCCACATGAGCCTGCCAACGTCCTTCCTGGGCGGTGGCAAGCAACGTATGCCGACCCCAGACACGCCCGCCCAGACGCACGTCCTCCATCACCAGATTCAACTGGGTCAAGGGACCAAACACAGGGTTTGCTCCATCCGACGTTGCGTTCTCCTCCAGCGCCGCGTGCCCTTCTCCCATTACCATGCGCCATTGATCCAAATCGGCCTGACGGAGCAGTCCGGTCAGGGCGAACCCCTCGGGTTCTGCCCCTGGGCGATGCTCGCCCAGATAGATTTCACCCCGCTTGGCCTGGAGCCCCCCCTTGGGAAGCAGGGTATACAGAACATGCCCTCCCAACCACTGTCCAAGCTTGGCGTCTACCGTCAGATCGTTCCCGTGTAACAAGGCGCGGACTTCCAAGGGCAAGGCATCGCGACGGGTTTTTTCGAAGGGCCGAGGATAATTGATGGCCAGTCCCAGCAAATCGGAAGTGAGGGTTGCCAGCACGTCGTGCCCCATTTGTTCCAGATGCAGTCGATAGGCTGTCTGCCCCTGCAGACGACGAGCCCAATCCGGCCCGATCAAACGTCCCAATGACCTGGCGGGCGCATGTCCCGTCAAATCTGCCCGCAATGTGTCGTGCGCGTCAACCACCTGCAACACAACGGGTTCCTGTAGCATCTGGCCTTTACCCTGAAGGTTGGCCTCTGTCTGCCCCGCGTGCCAGCGCACATGGCCATTCCAATCCAGGGGTCCGTCCATCAGCTTTGCCCACCCATAGGGGTAACGGCGTTGCAGGGCCGCCGGCGAAGTTTTTCCGGCCAGCATCAGATCCAGATCTCCATCCGTGCCACGGGTCAAGCGCAGGCTAACTGGCTCGCCTAAAAAATTGAGCGAAGAATCCAACTGCACATCCACGCGCTGTCGGGAAAAGAGTAATGCTCCCTGCCAGCGGGCGGTTCCTGAAACCTCGTTTAGAACAGAATGATGGTAGACCTTGCGCAATTCGGCCGCGTTGGCGGTCCCTTGCAACAACAGATGAATGCGTTGATCGTCACTGGTAAACCATTGCAGAGTGGCTGGTCCACCCAGTATCGTAGCGCTCAATGCCTGGGAGTTGACGCGCTGCTCGGTAAATACCAGATGCCCTTTCAGTTGGGTCATCGGAGGAATTCCCAGCGCTATTCCGTTTAGTTCGGCATTCAGAAATTCGTAATCGCCGGTCACCTGGGTTGCTTGCGCATGGCTCAAAGGAACCTGTATCGCCAGGGCCAAACGTCCATTTCCCGTACCCTTGAAATCGTCCAACCCATGACCCAAATATCCTGCCACCGGACTATGGGCAATAAAACCCAAGCTTTCCCGCAAGGGAGCATCCACCTCTCCCACGATATCCAGGCGGGTATCATCGGCTTGCAGGTCTTCGATCCGGGCCTGCGCCGTTCTAATCTGAACACCGTAGGACTGAGCGGCAGTCGCGTTTACCGTGAGCGCTGCCCCTCGTACCAGCAGTTGACATTGCACCCCGGTTAGCACAGGCCAATCCGGGTCATACTGCAATTGGGCATCTGCAATATGGGCCTGCACACGAAAAAAGCCACCGTGGTCCTGCGGAAAAGGAAATCGTTGCAGATCCCCCTTCACCTCAAAGCGAACCTGCGTCCCCCTGCCTCCAATCAAGGCCCGCTTGAGCCAATCACGGGTGGACTGCGGCACAGTCAGTGGAACGTAGCGCCAGATGGCCATTGGGGATGCGCGCTCCAATTCGCCCGTCAGGTGAGCCTCGCCTGGTCCCGCTGGCCCCAGGGTCAACTCTCCGCCCACCTGCCCGGCCAAGTCTTCATTGGAGAAGGTCAATTGATTGAAATGAACACGGGTTTGAGCATGCCGATTCTTCCAGGTGACATCTGCTGCGAATGTTCGTACCCATAGGGGTTCAGCAAAAACCTGCGCCAGACCCAGTAGCAAATCCTTACCCTGCCCTTTGAATTGCCCGCCCTCCGAGTCGGCCTGCAACTGGCCGGTAAAGCCTTGTATGGCGCTGGAGGAGGATGCATGACGCCCCTGAAAGTGATCAAAATCGGCCTTGAACTGATAATTTTCCGGTTTGTCCAGAGAACCATTCCAGTTGGCTTCGAGCGCGGAAACATTGCCTTTCAAATCGGCCCGAAAAATCTGTTGACGCAAGGAGTCTGGTACTGGTAGAGCGCCTAATAGTTCGGCCAGATGATCCAGGTGGAGTTGATTCAAGGACAATAGACCACCCGTATCCTCGGCAATGAGATGCAAATCCAGCGGAGGAGTTAGAAGGGAATGGTCCTCGTTCTCCAGGGTCAATTGCCCAGTGCTCACCTCCACTCCGGAATCCAGCATACGCGCTGAAATCATCCCCCGCACACGTTCCAGATTCAGAGGATTCAATGCCGGGTCCAGTCGCCCTTGCACATGATGCAAGTCCAGATCGGCCTGCCCGCCCCAATGTTGACCGGGCTCCAAAGTGACGGTCAATTTGAGGTGTCCGTAGGCCTGTTGCAGTTGATTCAAGGCAGGAACCCACTGTTTGAGAGCAGCCAAATCTGCCTGGTAGGCCTCGGCGCTTACTTTCCCGGTCCACTGCCCGATCTGGCCCAGGTCGGAGCCATACAGATCGGCCTGCAAACTCACCGGTGCCGCAAGTCGTTGCGGTGGAGAAAAGGTGAGCGAAAGCGCGTGATGCTTTCCTTGGTTGCGCAACAACAGCTCGCCTTGATCGAGCTTCAACAAGGAGGCTGGCAGCGTGTCGTCCTGCCAGTACAGGGTGGCATGGGTGATGTGGATCGTCCCCTGATGCAGCAGCCAATCCAGAAAGGGGCTGGGGCCGGACTGGGGTTGCGGCAAGGGGATTCCCGACAAAAAAAACTGCCCCAGGGCATTGCGGCCCAGCGTCAGAGTGGGTCCGTCGATGAGCAGGGCCTGGAGATCGACCCGCCCCTGAAATAAGCCCAGCAAGGATAGGCGTCCTTCCACCCGATCCAGATGCAAACCCGGCTTGCCTTGTGGATCTTCGATCGTGACCTGATCCAGGACAATCGTTGGCAGCCAGCGGAATCCCACGGAATGAAGGGCGCCAACCTCGATCTGCAGGCCGGTTTCCTGCTGAAAAACGCTCATCAGTTGGGCCCGATATTGATCCACATGATGCAAAATGATCCATTGCAGCCCTCCCCAACTCAACGCCATGAGCAAGACTCCGACGGCCCCACCCCAAAGCAACGCATGGCGCGAAAAATGCAGAATATGCCGATAGATCATCATAAGCTGCGGATTATACGGGTTTGTCCTATTCGTCACAGCACCAGCACGCACAGCGCGATCGTGTTCTCTGGCGTGTGCCGATCCCGGGGTCGTGCCATCATCTGGTGAGGCGCGTCGACTTCCGTTAGAATGGGAGTTTTTGGTGGAGTAATTGACGATGTCCATGTCTGACCGCGATGGGGTGATCTGGCTTGATGGTGGACTGGTGGATTGGCGCAGTGCCAATACCCATCTCCTGACCCATTCCCTGCACTACGGTCTGGCTGTATTCGAGGGGGTACGCGCTTACGAAACTCCAACAGGCACAGCCATTTTCAGGCTGAAGGAGCATACCGAACGCCTTCTGCGATCAGCCCATATCCTGCAAATCCCGGTTCCCTTTGGGCTCGACGTCCTGATGCGCGCCCAACAGGAAGCCGTGGTGGGCAATGCCCTGAAGTCTTGCTACATTCGCCCCATCATTTACCTCGGATCGGAAAAGATGGGCGTATCTCCCAAGGGAGCCAAGACCCATGTGGGCATTGCTGCCTGGCCGTGGGGGGCCTATTTGGGAGAGGCTGCTCTGGAACAAGGCATTCGGGTCAAGACCTCCTCTTACACACGGCACCACCCCAATATCACACTGTGCAAGGCCAAGGCCAGTGGCAACTACATGAACTCCATTCTGGCCAATAACGAAGCCACTGCCGATGGCTATGACGAAGCCTTGTTGTTGGACCCAGACGGCTTTGTGGCAGAAGGCTCGGGCGAAAATATCTTTATCGTCAAACGGGGCGCACTGCATACCCCGGATCTTTCCAGCGCTCTCGAAGGAATCACCCGGGATAGCATCATCCAACTGGCCCAGGAGCACGGATTGGCCGTTCACGAACGGCGCATATCCCGGGACGAACTCTACAGCGCCGATGAGGCCTTTTTTACGGGAACAGCCGCAGAAGTTACCCCCATTCGCGAAGTGGACCGGCGCATCATCGGCACTGGACACCGGGGTCCCATCACAGCGCGTTTACAATCGGCTTATTTCGACTGTGTTCTGGGGAAGGCTTCCAACCATGCAGAGTGGTTGACTTTTGTTGCCCACTAAACCGAGAATGAGGGCTTGAACCGGCCTGCCTGGTACAAACAGACAGGATTTTGATGGCACATGACGTTTGGGATCACAGATGACAACTTCCACCGCATTGAATCAGAAAGTCGTTGAGGTCACTGCGCAAGACCTGCCTTTGCATTGCCCCATGCCGGGCGTAAAGCTGTGGGACACCCATCCCCGCGTATTTCTGGATGTTGGCCGTACAGGTTCCGCGCACTGTCCATATTGTGGAACACACTACACGCTGGCAGGCGGCGCCCGTTCGTCGAGCCACTGATTCCCGCTCGCCATTCTTCCATCGGCAGCTTCTGAACGCGCGCTCCCAAGGCCAAGCACCCGGCACGATGCCGCAGTGGCTTTGCAAGGGACGATCCCCCTGATGCCCCCTCACCAAGCACTCATCGTGGGCCCCGCCTGGGTGGGAGACGCTGTACTGGCTCAACCCCTGCTGGCCGCATTGCAGCATAACCACCCCGATGAGGCCTTGCATGTACTGGCCCCACATTGGGTCCATGGGGTATTGGCCCGCATGCCGCAAGTAACCCAGATTCTGACCAACCCCTTTGCCCATGGGCAATTGGCTCTGGGCAGACGAAGAGCCCTAGGGCGGCAACTGGCGCAGGTCGGGTACACCCGGGCCGTGCTTCTGCCGAATTCTTTCAAATCCGCTCTGGTTCCCTGGTTTGCCAATATTCCCATCCGTACGGGATATGTGGGAGAAATGCGTAGTTTGCTGCTCACAGAGGCTCGCGTTCTGGATAAAACTGTCCATCCCCTGATGGTGGAGCGCTTTGCCGCACTGGCGTATCCTGCCACGACCCCCCTACCCAAACCGCTGCCGCAACCCCGCCTGGTACCCAATCTGGTGGAGCAAGCTCACTCCCTGCAGCGCCTGGAACTGGATCCGAAACCGCCCATCCTGGTGCTCTGCCCTGGAGCGGAATATGGCCCGGCCAAACAATGGCCCGCAAGACATTTTGCCGCGCTGGCCCGGCACTGGGTCGCTCTGGGAGGTCAAGTCTGGATTCTGGGCTCGGCCAAAGACCACTCCATAGGCGAATCCATTCGCGCGCTTGCACCTGGTCCCATCAGAAATTTGTGCGGAACAACGAGACTATCGGAAGCCGTCGATTTGATGGCGTTGGCGCATCAGGTGGTAAGCAATGACTCGGGCCTGATGCATGTGGCTGCCGCCCTGGATCGCCCCTTGAAAGCGCTGTTTGGCTCTTCCAGTGCGCGCTTTACTCCACCACTGTCTGATCAGGCGCAGGTGTTCAGCCTGGATCTGCCCTGCAGTCCCTGTTTTCAGCGCACTTGTCCCCTGGGCCACACGAATTGCCTAGAAAAGCTGTTACCAGAACGACTGTTAGCGGATTGAAGCACTCGCCTCCAAGGCCAGCCATCGCTGCCAGTCGGCGGGTGTATCTACGTCAAACAAGATTCCCGGATCATCCACATCCAGCCAGTGAATAGAATTGCTGTGCAACTGCAGCAGAGCACGAGCTCCCTGATCTCCGCTCAAATTCATCAGTGCCGGACCGAATGCTTGGGAAAAACCCACCGGATTGCCGCGCTGACCGCGATAGCGGCAAGCCACAAGGGGGGCCCCCATTTCCAGGGCAGTGGCGATTTGCCTGACGGTATGCGCAGAAACCCCGGGCATATCCGCCAAAGCGATGATCCACCCGTGAGCCTGAACACAGGCCGCAACCCCGCACCGCAAGGACAAGGACATCCCGCTTGGAGCACAAGGGGCTTCAGCTTCTGAGGGGACCTGAACAATCTGAAAACCTGCGTTCTGGTACAACACTTCAAGTGGTCGCGCCTGCTTGGAGACGACCGCCACTTTGCACGCGATGCCTTGCAAAGCACGCGCCGACAAAGACGCAAGAGCGAGACCTGCTGCGTTTTTCTGCAGCAGTTTGTTGGTTCCAAAGCGCGAGCCATGTCCAGCCGCCAGAACAATGGCACCAATCACGACCAGACACGCCAATGCAGGAGGCCTCGAAACCAGCTACGTTTCATATTCAGTCCATGGCACCAGTCATGGGGGCAACGATGAGGCCACGTTAACCAAGGATGCTGTCAACACATCCGCTGTTCACATAAGTGCCGATCATGTCGCAGGGCAATCAATTCTGCAACAATGGCGATGGCTATTTCCGGAGGGGTTCTACTCCCAATGGGAAGACCCACAGGGCCCCGCAAGCGGGCGATCTGAGCGGGAGTCAGGTCAAACAGGGCGAGTCGCTCACGACGCTTGGCTTGCGTCTGTTGCGATCCGATAGCTCCCACGTAAAACGCGTCCGATTTAAGTGCTTCCAACAAGGCCAGATCATCCTGTTTGAGGTCGTGCGCCACCGCCACGATTGCCGTATGGGCATCGGGCTGATTTTGAATGACGAAATCATCGGGCATTTGGGTGCTAGGCTGCAACCCTTGCACCATCCAGGAGTTCTGGAAGTCCGCCCGCGGGTCACACACACTGATTTCATAGTCCAGGCTTTTTGCCAGTTCCACCAGATAGCGGGTGATCTCTCCGGCACCAATGATCAATAGGCGCCAGCGCGGGCCAAACTGCATGGCCAACCGTCCTTGCGAAAAATGCAATGGAGCGGAAAATTCAGCGCACCCTTCCAAGGGTGCCGCCTTCCTTTCCAGAGAAACTTGTCCTGTGGCCAAGTCCAGGGTACGCACCAGGGAGTGCCCCTGACCCAAATCATTCAGCAGTATCTGCAGAGATTCGGGCGCATAAAGCGGCTCAAGAACCAAGGCCATGCGCCCACCACAGGGCAGTCCAAACTGCCGGGCCTGATCAGCGCTGACACCATATTCGAGAATTTCCGGTTGGCG
>DAIDKJ010000015.1 GCA_027450105.1 Ferrovum sp. | reverse complement strand
AGCCGGCAATGGAGAAAATGTTGAACAAGGACATCAGGATCACCCCGTCAAGGCAGCCAGCACATCCTTGATCTGCTGGCCAACAAATTTGAGACTGGCTTCATAACGAATGGTGTTTTCGGAAAACTGGGCACGTTCCACGTCCATGTTGACCGTGTTGCCGTCGGCGCTGGGCTGCAAGGCGCTCCGATATAACACCGGCGTGCCTTGCACCTGTTCACCGCTGGCATTGCCACTCAAATGTGCCGCGGCGCTGGTGCTCAGCGTCAGCCCTCCGGCCTGGTTTCCCAAGGCATTTTGCAGCGCTTTGGAGAAGTCGATGTCGCGCGCCTGATAATGGGGCGTATCCGCATTGGCAATATTCGAGGCGATCAGCTCCTGACGCGTTTCCCGCAGATTCATGGCGGTCTGCTGAAACTTCAGTAAGCTGTCGAGGCTGTTGCTCATGGGGGCTCCGAAAACGGGAGGTATCTTTCCTAGGTACTCATAATAGTGTGCGTCGTCGTGAATCGATCCGGTAAATAGGGGCAGAAATCTCGGGGTATTTCACGTCCCATCTATTCCCGGATGCGCTGTTGGTATAGGATACCAAGCTACATGATGAAGAAACTCCACAGCACACTTTCTTGGCTCGCTTCCAGCGGGCGCCAGCATCTCTTCTCTGGGAAGAGGGTTGGTCTCTGGGGGTTGCTGGGGGTTCCTCTGGTGGCACTGGTATGGGCAGCGCCGCCGCAGGCACTGCCGGTTCCCACGCCCACGCAGGCCCTGCAACAGTTTGTGCAGGTACAAACCGCCTCCCTGGGCGGACAGGTGTCCGTGCAGATCCTGGATCCTGCAGCGCTGGCAGAACTCCCGGCCTGCACCCAGAGTCCCGAAGTATCTGTGCCACCCGGTCGGCGCCTGGCGGGACGGTTGTCGCTCGCCCTGCGTTGCGACCAACCGCGCGCTGGCGCGCCCTGGAGTCTCATGGTTCCCGTGGATATTCGTATTCTGGCCCACTATTGGGTGGCGCGCCAGATGATTCCCTTCGACCATGTCATTACGCCACAGGACGTGGTGGAGCGCACGGGAGAGGTGACGCGCCCCGATTTTCTCTCGGACCCAAAGGATTTTCTGGGCAAGGTGGCGCGCCAGGGTATTGCCCCAGGGCAGCTATTGCGCCAGGATCTGCTGCATGAGGTCTTTCAGGTGCGTCAGGGCCAAACCGTCACCATTCAAGTCCAGGGGAATGGATTTGACGTCAGCTCGGAGGGCCAGGCCATGGGCAATGCGGCCGAGGGGCAGTCGGTGCAGGTGCGCACGGTCAGCGGGCGTCTGGTAACGGGCATCGTCAAAGAGGGACGGGTTCTCGTTGCGCCCTGAAGGGGATACGTCATGCGGTGGCTGGGTGGGATTTCAGCGCCGGGCACTTTCCCACAGCACGTACTCTAAAAACTGACAGGCCTGCTGCGCACTGTTCTCAGCCGCACCTTGCACATGGGAACAATCCGGCCACTGGGCTGGGTCGGCTCTCTGAGGTAAATGCTCACTTTCTACTTTCCCCTTTGTTTCTGATGGTTGGTTGATCACCCCCTGGAGCACCAGGCGGGCGCTGCTACAAAGTCGCAAGGCGCTTTGTGCTTCTCCCTCACGTTGGCCGCAGTGCACCGGTTGGCCCAGACGCCCACGGAGCCCCTGCCGGGGGAGGTGGTGGAATAAATGCAGCATCTCTGCCCTTCCCAGTAGGGAACCCTTCGAATTCCAGATTGTGCGATGCAACAGAAAGGGGAAAATGGTCTGCTCCTGGTCCCATAAAGGCGGGGCAGTGACCGCAGGTAGGATCCGGGTGCCCTGGGGATGCGCCCCTTCCAGAGGATTGCCGTGGTGCGCAAACAGGGCCGATCGATCCAGCGCCGGCACGGGGAGTGGTTCCATGCGGGGTTGCTGGTCCATGAAACGGACGATGTGTCCTGCAAAGTGCGCTAAAAATGTTTGCGTGAGTGATTCCGGAATCCGGGCAAAGGCTTCCATGTCAGCCAGGGCTGCAATCCAACGCAATAGTGGACCGGGCGCCAGCCGATTCTGTTGCAGGAGGCGTTCCAGCGGCTCCGGGGGCAGTGTATGCCCGACAGGAACGAGCAGCGCGCCCGAAAAGGAAGGGCCTCCCATGAATTTGGAGCCGGTCAGGGCCACCAGGCAACCCCGGTCCAGATAGGCCCGGAGGGTTTTGCGGGCCAGTCGCAGTTGACAGGCGTCCACCAATACCTGAAGGGCTAAGCCAAAGCGCTGTTGCAGATGAAGGATGCACGCGGGGCTGGGTGCGAGGAGTCCGGTTTTCGACACGTCGGTGAGCACCAGCAAAATCCGTTCCCCGGCTTGCCGTGCCCGTGAGACCGCTGTTTCCAATGCTTGCTCCACGGTCGCCACGGGGCGCAACTGTCCTGCGGTGTCGCGCACGGGAATATGATGGACCTGACTGTCCGGGCACTGGGCCAGTGCCCGTGGTACACCCCGCCCAGATTCCTCAGCCTCCAACAGAAAAATGGCGAGTTTGGTGCCGGGAATGGCGCACAGGGCAGCGCCCTGGCGCAAGGCATCGGTGCCCGAGGCACTGAGCAACAGGGTCGGTGGGGGGACTGCTCCCACCGGATCGTCCGGTACCCCCAACAGGCAGCTTAACAGGCGTTTACGGATGTGCTGTGTCAGCGCGTACAGATGCGGGTCTTGCTGGGGGGGGGCTTGGTCGATCCAGGGTGCCATGCACTCGGCCATTTCCCGGGCTGCAACAAAACCGGACAGCGAGATGGTGGAGGCTGTGGCAGAGCCAAATTCCAGCAAGGTGGGGTCCGGCGTGCAGCCACAGCCATAACTGTTGAGGCCGGTGAGCGGATCGAGGGCGATACGCTCATCGCCATCCTGGACCAGTCTGGAACAAAAAAAATCAGTTTCCTGCGGCAACGGTGCAAGACCTGTTAAAAGTTGGCGCTGGCCGTAGAGCGCTCGAGTGCAAGGTCAAGCCGAATCCCGGGGCCGCACGGGCGCGCTCATGACTCGTTGCAACAGAGCTTTGAAGGCGGAGAAAGCCTTCTGCATCGGTTCCTGCTTGTACCCAAACACGTCCACCGGGTCCATGGCATGAATGACAGCGCTACTATCGGCTTCGAAGATCAGCAGCTCTCCCGAAGCGGTTTCGGCACAGTCCAGCACCAAGTAGTCTAGTCCCAGGCGGTGATGAATGGCATTCAGGGCCATCTGATGGCGGCGGGCAAATTCCTGCTCGAAATGAGTCATGAAATGTTCTTCTTCGGCCCGCTTGGCTGCAGAGTCGGCCATTCCGCCATTGAGATAATGGATCATCCAGTGGGAGGAAAGCGCCATGTGACTGGCATAGGGCTTGCCATCGATCAGGGCGATACGATATTTGCGATAGAGCCCATCGCCGTTGGCGTAATTCACGAAGGGCATCATAAAAAAAGTGGCTTCCGGTTGGCGCGCCAGATAGTCCGGAATCTGGGCCGCCTGTTCCAGGCGTTCCAATCCCTGGCCGGCATGGGTGTCCACCGGACGCAGCAGAAAAGGCGCCTGCACCAGCGGGGTCCAGGGGCCCATCAGGGTGGGGTGAGAATGGACCATTGCCAGTTGCTGGCGGGTCAGACGCAACACGGGAGGGACCACCAATCCGGGAATGTCGGCCAGCAAATGGGAGACGGAATCGCGCGCCAGTCGTGCCACCCGCTCGGGAAGGTTGAGCACTGGTTTGGGCCAGATCTGAATGACTTCGGAGAGCGCACGCAACAGCAACTGCGCCCCATCCGACTCTCCCACCCCCATGAACAACACATCATGCTCTGGAATGTCGTTGGGAAAGGGCAGGTCCGGAGCCACGTAGACGAGGGTCAGGTCCACGTCCCGGTCACCCACCAGAAACTCCACTGGGGTGTTGGCGGCTAGTGGGCCTGAGGTCACAAAGGCCAGTAGCCGGATGGCGCCCGGCATTCTGGCTGGCAGCCAATAGATTTGTTTGTGCTTCAAGGCCTGCTGTTGCAAGGCCAGGGCAATGTCATGGTTGCCCTTGATATGCAGGATGATGGACAGATCCATCATGGCGTCGGCAGCGTTGGTGCCGGTTGACTGCTGGCTTTGCTCCAGCAATGCTTGCGCCAGAGGGGTGAGATCAGTGCCCTGATAGGCCAGGGTCATCAGGTGGGCCATGCCGTGAAAAGGGAGTGTCATGGGAAGTTGGGCTCGCTAGGGGTGAGTGGGATCAGTCAGGTTCCGGGGCCAGTTTCATTCCCAATCGATGCACGGCTGCCACCAGGATTTCCAGGTCCTGCAGGGTGGTGCGGTGATTGACAATGGCCGCCCTGAGAGCAAATTGGCCTTTGAGCGTGGTGCTGGAAGGCAGGGCCAGACCGGATTCGTGGAGCTCGATGAGCAATTGGGCATTTACGGTGTTGGGGTCAGGGCAACGAAAACGAAAACACACGATGTTCAGGGCGATGGGTGCCAGCAGTTCCAGCCGCGGCTGAGCGCTGATCAAGGCACCCAGTTGTTGTGCCAGGGCGCAGGTGTTGGCCATCATCTCGCCCAAGGCGCGGGTTCCATAAACCTTGAGTGTAAACCAGGTTTTCAGGGCGCGAAAGCCGCGTGATAAATCCGGGCCATAGTCGCACGGCCAGGGAGAGCCCGCGGCGGCCCCCCGTGTGTCACGTCGCAGATAGGCGGCCGGGGTGGCAAAGGTTTGGCGCTGCAGAGTATCCTCGCGCACCAGAATGAAGCCGGCGTCATAAGGGACTTGCCCCCATTTATGAAAATCGAAGGCGATGGAGTCGGCACGTTGCATCCCTCGAAAGCGTGGCGCAAGCTGTGGGCTGAGGCATCCCAGCGCGCCAAAAGCCCCATCCACATGAAACCAGAGCCCTTCCTCGGCGCATATTGCAGCCACCTCTGTCAGGTCATCCACTGCGCCCACGTCCACGCTACCGGCGGTTCCCACCACCAGAAAGGGTTCCAGGCCGGCGGCACGATCGGCCTTAATCCTTGCGCGCAGGGCGCCGCAGTCCATCTGGAATTGGTCGTTCAGGGGAATCAGATGCAGGGCCTGGGTGCCCAGACCGGACAAATCCAGAGCCTGGGCAATGCAGCCATGGGCACCGGCCGAAGCATAGGCCACCAGTGTGCGCTGGGTCTGGCCTGCCAGGCCCTGGGTTCGCAAGGAGGGCCCCAGACGGGCGCGTTGGGCCACCCAGACGCCAATCAGATTGGCCATGGACGTGCCGGTCACGAACAATCCGCTGGCTTGAGGTGGGAATTCGAACCACTGACGGATCCACGATAGTAGTTGGCGTTCCAGCTGAATGGGCGCCTGATGGCGCCCCCCGGCATTGACGTTCAAACCGCCGGCCAGCATTTCGGCCAGCATTCCCACCGGAGTACCGCCACCGTGCACCCACCCCATGAAACCAGGGTGCGGATTGCCGATGGTATAGGGGAGGATATAGTCCAGGAATTCCTGGTGGACCTGGGAGAGATCTTGCGGATCTTGGGGCGCCGCCTGGTGGAAGAAGGGGTGCTTGGCACTGGGCAGGGGTTGCCAGGTGGGGCGCTGACGCAGATGCTGTTGGTAATCCAGCATGTCATCCAGCATGACATGGGCTTGCTGCCGAAAGGTCGTCCAATCCGTGGGGTCGAGGGTCACGGGTACAGGGCCGACGTGCAGGGAGGGTGCCGAAGCATCAAAGTGTCAGCACCGAGGCCGGAAAGTTCCAGCGCTCGGGGGTCTCGGCGCAAATCACGGCGTCTTCACCGGTGGAAAGATCCAGCATTTTTGGCTCCAGATGACAGTTTTTACGCACGGAAAAAAACACTTTGACGAAAGGAGTGAGCAAGCTGGCGGGATGCTGTTCCACTACGAGAGCCAAGCGCTCAGACTTCAATTTTACCAGAGCGCCGGTGGGATAAATACCAACGGTGCGCACAAAGGCGTGAAAAATGCGCAAATCGAAATGCGAACTCTGCCATTCTGCCATTTTCCGCAGAGCCATGGCAGGTTCCCAGCCGGCCTTGTAGCAACGTTCCGACGTGATGGCGTCATACACATCGCATACGGTACCCATGCGGGCATATAACGAGACCTCCTGCCCAGACAAAGCCTCCGGATAGCCACTGCCATCGATTTTTTCGTGGTGATGCAGGCAAACATCCAGAACGATGGGATGTAATCCTCCGGAGCGGAGCAAAATCTCATGACCCAGTACGGGATGGGACTTGATGGCGGTAAATTCTTCATCCGTCAGGCGTCCTGGTTTGTTCAGCACCTCATCGGAAATCATCATTTTGCCCACATCGTGCAACAATCCGGCGGTACCCGCATGCATCAGCTCTTCTCCCGCAAGCCCCAATTGTTTGCCCAGAGCCAGCATCAAGGCGCAAACCGCCACAGAATGCAGGTAGGTGTAATCATTCTTGTTTTTCAGGCGTGCCAGATTGAGCAGGGCATCGGAGTTGCGTGCCACCGATTGATGGATCTCCGCCACCAGGGGATAGGCCGCTTCTGCGTTCAGGGCCTGCCCCATGCGCACTTCCTGGAACATGGAAGTGACCGCGGTTTTGGCGCGCGCGTGAATGAAACGGGCGCGTTCGATCTCTTCCTTGAAGGGAACACGCAAATCCTGAGCAGACTGCTGTTGCGTGTGGCTCAGCAGGCTTTCGGCTTGCTCGCGCACCTGCTCGGCATCCAGGCTGGGTGTGTCGTCACTGACATCCAGGCCCTTGTCCGGATCGATCCAGACTTCGCGCACACCGCTTTGCAGGAGAGTTTGATAATCTTTTTCGGAAGTGAGCAAAAAAGCGGTTTTCCAGAAAGGATGATCCATCCAGCTGCCACAGATTTCGTGGATGAACATGCCGGGAGTGAGATGGCGAACTGGGATTTTTTTCATGCGCGGCGCCCGGGATCATTCCTCAGAATCGTGAGGGTGCTGATAGATGGGGGTTGCCCGTACCAGGTCCTTGACTTGATCCAGGGGCAAGTGCAACAGGGCGGCAATGTTGCGAAAGTCGTCGGGCAAGGCCGCGTCGTCCCAGCCGTTGGCTGAATGTCGGGCCAGATTCACGGCCAAGGTCACATTGCGCACTCGTGATTGACGTTGCAGGGAATCATCCATCAGGGTGGTCAGCAATTTGGGCAAGGACCACTCCTTGGCCAGCAGGCGCTGCAATTCGGAAATGGGAAAACCCAGTACCTCCTCTTGGACAGCCTGACTGCGTAGCGTGCGGTCCTGGATTTGGCGTTCGCGAATGGCCAGCATATCCTTGGGGGCAAAACACCAGAGCAAGATTTCCGCCACATCGTGCAGCAAGGCGGCTACATACACTTCGTGAAAGCGCAGATCGTTCAGGCGCACGGCCCATTCAATGGCGTAATCTGCGGCACGGGCAGCCCGCTCCAGTACGGGCCCCAGCTCGATCAAAGCCCAGGGATGGGGTTCCAGCAAGTCTTCCACCACGGGCAGGAAGGACACCTGGGCGTAAAACTTTTTCAATCCCAGCATCAGGATGGCCTGTTCCACCTGGATGATTTCCGTATATTGATGGCTGGGTCGATGCAACTGCAAATAATGCAGCAGTTTGACGGTCAGGAGAGGATCGCCCAAAACGATGCGTGCCACCATGCGCGCGCTCATACGCTCTTCATCCTCCAACAACGCGGTGAGCCGCTCACCCGTGCCTTTCAGCACCGGAATCTCGGTTTGGGAAAGAAAACTGAGCCAGTTTCCCAGAGATCGTTTATTTGAGGCTTGCACGCAATCCTCTCCTCTTTGTCGTGACAGTCCCAGCACTTTATCGGCTGTTTGGGGTCATGCTGGACCAGGCGGGGAGTGGCTAAACCCACGCACAGGCCACTGACAAGTGTGACAGCCTGGGGCCGGATGAGCAAGTTGCAAGTGGCTGGCTCTTTCTTTGGCGCCGGGAGAGTGTCAGAATACGCCTACCCGGAAGCTGCGTGCTACGGGTTCTCACTTCAGGAGACTGCAATGCCACTCATCACCTGGTCTCACATGCTCTCCACCGGGATCGCCGAGCAGGATGCGCAACACCGAAAATTGGTGGAGCTCATCAACCAGCTGGATGAAGCCTTGTATACCGGGCAAGACAAGGAGATGCAGGGTGTGGTACTGGCTCAGCTCATCGATTACACGGTTTATCACTTTGGCTATGAAGAGAGCCTGATGAACCAGTACGACGACGAAGATACGGCGCGTCATACCGCGGAGCATTCAAAGTTTGTTCAGGTCGTGGATGATTTTCAACGGCAGTTTGAAACCGGAGCGGTGCTGATTTCCACCGATCTGATGCATTTTTTGCGGGATTGGCTGACGGGGCACATCATGAAAACCGACAAGAAAATGGGGCAGCGACTGGCCCAACACGGGTTACATTGAGCCGTAAGGTGGTGCTGATGAGACGAGTCGAACGTCCGACCTACTGATTACGAATCAGTTGCTCTACCAACTGAGCTACATCAGCACAGGGTGAAACTGCGTGCCGCAAAGCAGACATATCCATCGTGCACTGGTCTGTTTTTACCTTTGCGGAGCTGAATTATAGCCGATGATCCGGGAATTTTCTACGCGTGTTTAAACATCACATCCTGGGTTGAGGGGATGAGATGTTGGCCTCCATCCACCACCAGCGTGGTGCCGGTGATGGCTTGAGCCTGGACCAGATACGCCACGGCCTGGGTGATATCCTGCAAGCTGGAGGAGTGTCCCAAAGGGGTTTGGCGGTGAGCCCAGAGAAATTGTTCTTCGGATTGTCCGCCGGAAGGGAGTGTGATTCCGGGGGCCAGTCCCACCACCCGTACCCAGGGGGCATAGGCTTGGGCCAACAGCCGGGTGGCCGTCTCCAGGGCCGCTTTGCTCAGCGTGTAGGAAAAAAAATCCGGGTTGGGGTTGAAGAGCTTCTGATCCAGCAGATTGATGATCACGGCGCATTCACCCGGTTCTGTGGGGCCTTGGGGGAGCTGTCGTTGCCGGGTTGCAAAGAGCTGACGGGAGAGTAACAAGGGGGCGGTCAGGTTGATGGCCAGATGGGCGTTCAAGCCACTTGCGTCCACGCTATGGGCCGCATCGTATTCGAATCGTGAGGCGCTGTTGACCAGGCAAGTGACGGGCCCCATGTGCTGCTCACAGCCCTCCATAAGCCGAAGACATTGATCACTGTTTTCCAGATCGGCGCAAAAGACTTCGGCTCGGCGCCCCAGAACGCGGATCTGGTCTCTGGTTTGCTGCGCTTCTGACTCGGAAGTGTGGTAGTGCAGGGCGATATCCCATCCCTGACGCGCCAGTTCCAGGGCAATGGCGCGTCCCAGTCGGCGTGCTGCGCCCGTGACCAGTGCGACGGGAATGGCTGTGTTGGTCACGGGATCAGGGACCGGAGCTGGCCTGCGGGGTCAATGGGACTTGCGGATGCGAATGATCACATCCATGCGTTCTTGTTCCATGCCTTCAGGAATTGGTGGCAGACCTTCCAGGCGCAGGTCGGGCGCTTCTATATCCATCAGAATGCCCCGTTCCACATCAAAAAAATGGGGGTGGGGTTGCAGATTGGTATCGTAGAAAACCCGTTCCGGATCCACGATCACTTCCCGCACCATGTGTTTTTTTTCAAACAGATTCAACGTGTTGTAGATGGTGGCTTTAGAAACTTCGGCATGTTCCTGATTCACCATGGCCAGCAATTGGTCGGCGGAAAGATGCTGGCTGCGGGCAAAGAGGATCTGGGCAATCACCAGTCGTTGATGGGTGGGAATGATTTCGTGGGCGCGGAGCAATTTGGCAATTTGGGCGCGATCCGGTGCGGGCATATTCATGGGCGAGCAAAGTCCGGTTGGTTGGGGCGGGTTACGACGATCACTATAGCGTGAATGACGCATATATTTCAATTCAGTCCAAACGATGAGCAAAGCGCTTCATCCTAAAGCCTTTGGGAGGGGAAATTCCACGCTTTCCGGAGTGCCTTGAAGGGTTTCCACCGTACTGGCGCCCAAAGCCTGCAAGCGCTCCACCACTTCATGCACCAGAATTTCCGGAGCAGAGGCTCCGGCGGTCACGCCAATGACGGTTTTTCCCTGCAACCATTGCGGCTGCACATCGCTGGCACGATCCACCCGATAGGCTTCGATGCCCCGATGGGTGGCCACTTCGCGCAAACGGTTGGAATTGGAACTGGTGGGAGAACCCACCACGATGATGAGGTCGGCAAGAGCCGTCAGGGCTTTCACGGCATCCTGACGATTTTGGGTGGCATAGCAGATATCGTCCTTGCGCGGGCCCTGGATCAAGGGAAAGCGGGCACGCAGGGCCTGAATGACCCGTTGGGCATCGTCCACCGAGAGGGTGGTTTGGGTCACGTAAGCCAGTTGTGCCGGGTTCTGGATCTGCAGCAAAGCCACGTCGTCCACGGTTTCCACCAGATAGATATGATCCGGGGCTTGCCCCAGCGTGCCTTCCACTTCGGGGTGGCCGCGATGGCCGATCATGACGATTTCGCGTCCGGCCGCATGCAGTCGCGCCACTTCTGAATGCACCTTGGTGACCAGGGGGCAGGTGGCGTCAAACACCGTCAAACCCCGCAGTTCGGCTTCGGCCCGCACGGCCAAGGACACGCCATGGGCGCTGAAGATGACGGTGGACCCTCGGGGCGCCTGGGCCAGGTGCTCGATGAACACGGCGCCCTTGTTACGCAGGTTGTCCACCACGAAACGGTTATGGACGACTTCATGACGCACATAAATGGGTGGGCCGAAGCGTTCCAGGGCACGTTCCACGATTTCAATGGCACGATCCACGCCCGCGCAGAAGCCGCGGGGGTTGGCCAGCAAGACAGTGGGAGGGGGAAGGGGGTTCATAGGCTCGCTTGGGTGCATGAGTATCAAAGAAGTATCGGGAGAATTCAATGGGTGTCACCGCCTATGGTACGGGTTTTCTGAGCAGATCAAAACCGGTTGCGCCAACTATCCCACAGGAGGATGGCCACGCCCAGCGTGATGGCGCTGTCCGCCGTGTTGAAGGCCGGCCAATAATGGGTACCCACATGCCATTGGATGAAATCGGTGACGGTCCCCCAACGGATCCGGTCGATCAGGTTGCCCGCGGCACCCCCGGAAATCAGGGAGAGGCCCAGACAGAAACGCGGTTCTTCAAGGTGGCGGCCGATCAACCAGAACATGAAACCGATGGCCAGGACTGCTACGGCACTGAAGAATCCCCGTTGCCACCCGCCGGCCCCCGCCAGAAAACTGAAGGCAGCCCCTTGATTGTGCGCCAGTACCAAATCAAACCAGTCGTTGACGAAGCGCAAGGGAGCGTCTGCCATGAACTGGAGAATCCAGCGTTTGCTCCATTGGTCCAAGGCCACCACGGTGCCGGCCACTAACAGCCAAGGGAGCCACTTACGCATGGGTACGCACTTCCCCAATGCCCTCCAGAGTAGACACACAGCGGGCGCAGAGACCCGGAAAAGCAGCGTGGTGCCCCACGTCCAGGCGGTAGTGCCAGCAGCGTTGGCATTTTGGCGCACCACTGGGTTCTACCTGTAACCAGAGTGCCGCCGCCGGAGATTCTGCTGCTGCGCCAGTGGAACCCTCGTCGCCCCGGGGTGCAGGGAGCGTGATGGCCAGCGCCTCGGTGGGTACGGTATGGGGAAGCGCCGCCACGACCCGGACGCTGGAGGTGATGAACACGAAACGCAGATCGTTGCCGAACTGCTCGAGCCAGGGTTGCCAGGAACCTTGGGCGTACAAGGTGATCTCTGCGGCCAGTGAGGAGCCTAGGGCACCGGCGGCACGCAGGATTTCCAATTGCTTCTGAACCAGGGTGCGTAATTGGCGTAACAGACTCCAGCGGGTCACGATGGCCTCGGCCGCAGGTTGTGGCGGAAGTGGAAACCATTGCTCCAGGAAGATCGATGGCCCCTGTTCTACGTCACGATGGTGCAATGTGGCCCACACTTCCTCGCTCGTGAAAGTGAGAATGGGGGCCAGCAGGCGCACCAGGCTCTGGGTGATATGCCAGAGCGCGGACTGCGCCGCACGCCTTGGGCCCGCCTGGGCTCCGGTGGTGTAGAGACGATCCTTCAGAATATCCAGATAAAAGCCCCCCAGGTCTTCGGAGCAATAGGTTTGCAGGCGTTGTGTGGCCAGATGAAATTCGTATCGCTCGTAGTCGCCCGTCACCTGTTGCTGCAAGGTGCGGCATTGTTCCAGGGCATAACGGTCCAGGTCCAGCCAGCGTTCTGGGGGTAGCAGATCGCTTGCGGGATTGAAGTCGGCCAGATTGGCCAGCAGAAAACGCAAGGTGTTGCGTAAACGTCGATAGGACTCCACCACCCGTTTGAGAATTTCGTCGGACAGGTTGAGTTCGCCGGAATAATCGGTGCTGGCTACCCACAGGCGTAAGTTATCTGCACCCAAGGTGTCCATGATTTTTTGAGGGTACACCACATTACCCAGGGATTTGCTCATTTTGCGCCCCTGGCCATCCACGACGAAACCATGGGTGAGCAGGGCCAGATAGGGAGCACGCCCATCCAGGGCGCAGCCCGTGAGCAGGGAGGACTGAAACCAACCCCGGTGTTGATCCGAACCTTCCAGATACAGGTCGGCCGGGTAACCCAGCTCTTTGCGCTGCCGCAAAATGGCACGATGGGTTGTTCCCGAATCAAACCAGACATCCAGGGTGTCGCTGAGTTTGCGATACTGCGCCGCCTCGACGCCCAGTAGCTCCTCCGGGTTCAGACTGAACCAGGCCTCGATGCCCGAGATTTCGATGCGCTGGGCCACAGCTTCTGCCAGGGATTCGCTGTCCGGGTGAAGCTGGCCGGTTTCGCGATGGAGGAAGAAAGGGATGGGCACACCCCAAAAGCGCTGGCGTGACACGCACCAGTCGGGGCGATTATCGATCATGGCGGACAAGCGGGCTTGTCCCCATTGGGGATAAAACCGGGTTTGACTCACGGCACTTTGGGCGCTTTGGCGCAGGGTGGGCTGACCACGGGCCGGCGCTTGATCCATGGCGATGAACCATTGCGCCGTGGCCCGAAAAATGATGGGGGTTTTGTGGCGCCAGCAGTGGGGGTAGCTATGGGTGAGGGTTTCGGCGTGCAGGAGCAGTCCCAGAGTGTCCAGGTGCTCCACAATGTGTTCGTTGGCTTCCCACACACGCTGCGTAGCCACCAGAGGCACATCCGCCCGGAAATACCCCCGGTCATCCACCAGATCATCCATTTCCAGGTGATAACGCTGGCCGATGACGTAATCGTCCACGCCATGGGCTGGTGCGGTATGTACCAATCCGGTTCCGGTATCCCCCGTCACATGTACGCCGCAAATCAGAGGCGAGGGGCGATCCAGATAGGGGTGATTCAGTGCCAGTTGGTCCAGTTCACGCCCTGGAACACAACCAAAAGGCCCCAAAGGTTCCAGGCCATAACGCTGTAAACAAGGGGTTACCCGCTCCTGGAGCAGTAACAGATAACCCTTGGCGGTGGGGACCAGGCAGTAGTTGTGATCGGGATGCAGGCTGACCGCACGGTTGGCCGGCAAGGTCCAGGGGGTGGTGGTCCAGATGACCGCATAGGCGGGCGTTGCATCCAGCGTGATACCAAACCGTTGGGCCAAACGGGCCCGATCCTGCACCGGAAAAGCCACATCGATGGCCTGGGAACGCCGGTCTTCATATTCCACTTCAGCTTCGGCCAAGGCCGAGCCGCAGTCCAGGCACCAGTTCACGGGTTTATGCCCCTGGGTGAGATAACCCTGTTTCCAGATGCCAGTGAGCGCACGCACGATATGGGCTTCGGTGGTGAAGTCCGAGGTGAGGTAAGGGTGCTCCCAATCGGCCAGAACCCCCAGGCGCATGAAGTCCTTTTTTTGACGGGCCACTTGGGTTTGCGCGTATTCTCGGCACAGGGCCCGAAAACGCGCGGGGTCCATTTTTTTGCCGTGCAGTTTTTCCACCTGATGCTCGATGGGCAGACCGTGGCAGTCCCAGCCGGGCACATAGGGGGCGTCGTACCCTGCCAGCGTCTTGCTTTTTATGATGAGGTCTTTCAGGATTTTATTGACCGCATGGCCAATGTGGATATCGCCATTGGCGTAGGGGGGGCCGTCATGCAGGACGAACCGGGGGCGTCCGGCGCAGTGGGCGCGCAATTGTGCATAGCGTCCTTGCGCCTGCCAGGCAGCCAGCCAGAGCGGCTCACGTTTGGCCAGATCGGCGCGCATGGGAAAGGGCGTTTCGGGAAGATTGAGGGTGTTCTTGAAATCAGTCATGGCGCGGTTCGGCACTCGCTCGGTGGTGATCGTTGGGGGTTGGTGCAGAAACATCCGTCAGTGCGTCGGGGGCGCTGGCAAAAAATGCGCGGGCCTGCCGGGCATCCTGCTGCATCTGCGCCGTCAGTTCTGGCAGTGAGGAAAAGCGACGCTCGTCGCGAATCTTGTGGTGAAAGCGCACGCGCAGGCGCTGACCATACAGATCGGGCTGCACATCGAAGAGGTGGACTTCCAGCAACCAGTGGCCGTCGCTGCTCACGCTGGGTCGGGTGCCGAGGCTGGCCACACCGGGAAGTGGCTGTGCGTTGCCCGGGCTTACGACCGAGACTGCAAAAATGCCAGATGACAAAAAGCGCACTTGTTCCACGGACAATTTCTGGTGACGCGAATGAGAAGACTGGTCGCTTCGCTGGGAGGTCGAATCGG
The DNA here is from genome assembly GCA_027450105.1 of Ferrovum sp. Lineage (GTDB taxonomy): Bacteria > Pseudomonadota > Gammaproteobacteria > Burkholderiales > Ferrovaceae > JAJZHV01. The sequence continues at coordinate 14 of DAIDKJ010000015.1, read as the reverse complement.
CCCCTGTTCGAACT
>DAIDKJ010000014.1 GCA_027450105.1 Ferrovum sp. | reverse complement strand
AGACCAGATACTCGGCCGCTTGGATCATGCCCTTCTGGTACATCTGGAATTCGAAGCGAATCGCGGTCAGGCCGATACCCTGCAGGAATTGTCCTTGTTGGCCAAAAGTGCCGGCTTGCAGGTGGTGGAGTGCTTGCAAGGCAAGCGTTCCAAGCCGGATCCTTCCACGTTTTTGGGCCGCGGAAAACTGCGGGAATTACAATTACGTATTCACCAAACCCAGGCAGGGTTGGTGATTGTCAACCACGAATTGTCACCCGCCCAGGAACGAAACCTGGAGCGGGCCCTGTCTTGTCGGGTGATTGACCGGACCAGCCTGATCCTGGATATTTTTGCTCAGCGTGCTCGCAGTCATGAGGGACAGCTACAGGTAGAACTGGCACAACTGGAGCGCCTGTCCACCCGTTTGGTCCGGGGGTGGTCCCATCTGGAGCGCCAGAAAGGTGGGATCGGGTTGCGCGGCCCGGGCGAAACCCAACTGGAAACCGACCGCCGTTTGTTGGGCAAACGCGTCAAGGCGCTGAAAGCGCGCCTGGAAAAGGTTCGTCGCAGTCATCAAACCCAGCGCCTGGCTCGCGCACGGGCTGGGGTTTTGCGGGTTAGTTTGGTGGGATATACCAATGCCGGCAAGTCCACGTTGTTCAATCGACTGACTCATTCCCACGCCTACACGGCCGATCAATTGTTTGCCACGCTCGATACCACGTCCCGGCGCTTGTTTTTGGGACCAGGAGCGCAGGTGGTGCTGTCTGATACCGTCGGCTTCATCCGCCATCTGCCCCACACGCTGGTGGATGCCTTTCGTGCCACCTTGGAAGAAACCCGCGACGCAGATTTGTTGTTGCATGTGGTGGATGGTGCGGACCCCGAACGGGAAGTTCAATTGGAGGCGGTCGATGGAGTGTTGACAGAAATTGGTGCTGACCAGGTTCCTCAATTGGTGGTCTTCAACAAGATGGACTGTTGGCCAGACGGGCAGACCGGTTTGGAACGCAATGCCTATGGTACAATTTCACGCGTTTGGATCAGTGCGATGACTGGGGCGGGGTTGGAATTTATTCGTCAAGCCCTGGTCGAACTGTGCCAATCTCCACATTCAAACGACACTCATGCTGACATGCGAGCAAATGATTCCGATGGCACAGAATGATCCCCAATGGGGGAAAAAAAATAATGAAGGCCCGCCCGATCTGGACGAGATCTGGCGCCGACTGATCCAGAAAATCAAGGGCAACGGAGTGCCTCCGGGCGCTCAGCCACCGCGCACTCCCAGTAATCGTCCGCGCCCTGTGTGGCCCATACCAGGAACCCGGCAAGTGATTTTACTGGGTCTGGGGGGGCTCCTTCTGGCTTGGCTGCTCTCCGGTTTTTACATCGTGGATGCCGGGCGCATCGGGGTCATTTTACGCTTTGGAAAATTTCAGGAAACTACTGGTCCTGGACCCCATTGGCATTTGCCCTTTCCCATCGAGGCCCAATCTCCAGGAAGCCCGCTCAATGTGTCTCAAGTCCGCACGGTGGAACTGGGCTACCGTACCAATCTTAAGTCTAAGGTGCTGCATGAATCGCTCATGCTGACCGATGACGAAAACATTATCGACAACCAGTACGCCATTCAGTACACCATCAAGGATCCACAAGCGTTTCTGTTCAACAACCGGGATCCGGATGATGCGGTCATGCAAGTGGCAGAAACGGCGATCCGTGAAGTGGTGGGTCGTAACAAGATGGATTTTGTCTTGTATGAAGGGCGCTCCCAGATTGCGGACGAAGCCCAGCATCTGATGCAGCAAATTCTGGACCGCTACCAAACCGGCATCTCCATCAGCAAGGTCAATATGCAGAATGCTCAACCTCCGGAACAGGTTCAAGCCGCCTTTGACGATGCTGTGAAGGCAGGCCAGGATCGGGAGCGTCAAAATAACGAGGGTCAGGCTTACGCCAATGACATCATTCCCAAGGCACGTGGTACTGCCTCGCGGTTGATGGAAGAGGCACAGGCGTATGAGCAACGGGTGGTGGTGCGCGCCGAAGGGGATGCCAGCCGCTTCAAGCAGGTGTTGAACGAATATGCCAAGGCTCCCGAGGTCACTCGGCAACGTCTGTATCAGGACATGCTGCAGTTGGTGTTGACTAACACCACCAAAGTCGTGGCCAATCAAAAATCCGGTTCCACCTTGCTATACCTGCCCCTGGATAAACTGATTCGGGCCAGCGCGGGTTCTGCTCCGGAACCCACATCCGAGGTTGCTACAGCACCTGTAACAACAGCGCCTGTGGGCGCGGTGCCTGCGCCCTCCAGCGCGCCAGCGCCGGCGCCTCCGGCTACCGCCGATGGGGTTCCGGATAGTCGCTCGCGCGATGCCTTTCGTTCCAGGGATCGGGAGTCACGGCAATGACGCGTCATCTGGGAGGCTTATTGATTGGGTTGGCTGTGGTGGTGGTGACGGCCGCGCTGAGTATGTATACCGTGATGCAAACCCAGAATGCCCTGGTATTCCAGTTGGGAGAAGTGATTGCCGTGCGCACCCATCCCGGCCTGTATTTCAAGGCGCCACTAATCCAGAATGTGCGCGTATTCGATACCCGCATTCAAACCCTGGATAACAACGATCCCGAGCGCTTCATTACCTCGGAAAAAAAGCCCTTGCTCGTGGACTACTTCGTCAAGTGGCGCATCGTGGATGTCAAACAATTCTACGTGAGTGTGGGCGGCGATGAGCGCAGGGCTCAAGTGCGTCTGACCCAAACCGTGAATGATAACTTGCGGGCGGAATTTGCCAAACGCACTGTACATGAAGCGGTTTCGGGGGAGCGGGAAAGTATCATGGAGTCCATGCGCGCCCAGGCGGATCGGGATGCACGCCAAATCGGCGTGCAGGTTCTGGATGTACGAATCCGTCGCGTGGAGCTGACGCCAGAGGTGACCGAATCCGTGTATCGCCGCATGGAGGCCGAGCGTAAGCGAGTGGCTAATGAATTGCGCTCCACGGGCTCGGGAGAAGCCGAAACCATTCGTGCCGATGCCGATCGGCAACGGGAAGTCATTTTGGCCGAAGCCTATCGCGATGCGCAGCGCCTCAAGGGCGCCGGAGATGCCAAAGCCTCGGCTATCTATGCTGAAGCCTATGGACGCAATCCTGAATTCTATGCCTTTTATCGCAGCCTGGAGTCCTATGAACAAGGACTGAAAGGGAAAGGGGATGTGCTGGTTCTGGATCCCGATTCAGAGTTCTTCCGCTATTTCAAAAATGCTCCCGCTGGGTCGGTCAAACGCTAGGGCTATGGCTGCCGATGCCGGGGGCTGAAGGAACACGCGCCGCATGCAAACTGTCTTGACGGCCTTTGCTCTGGTGTTGGTGCTGGAAGGGATCATGCCTTTCCTGGCCCCGGCACGCTGGCGCGAAACGGTTACCCGTATCGGACAATGGAGCGATGGACAGATCCGTTTTCTGGGCCTTGGAGCCATTCTGATGGGGTCTATCTTGTTTCTGGTGTTTTTATGACAAATCGCTGGCTATTGCCTGAATATGTGGAAGATCTCTTACCCCCCGATGCGTGGCGTCTGGAAACCGCGCGGCGCGCCATCCTGGATTTGTTTCGCGAGCGCCAGTTCGATCTGGTGTTTCCGCCTTTGATGGAATATATGGAGTCGCTCCAAACGGGCACCGGGCGCGACATGGATGTATTGACGTTTCGTCTGGTGGATCAACTCAATGGTCGACAGTTGGGAATCCGCGCCGACATGACCCTGCAGGTGGCGCGCATGGATGCTCACGATTTGAGCCACGTGGGCGTGAATCGCTTGTGCTATGCGGGCAGCGTGTTGCATACCCGTCCTGCGGGCCATGGGCAATCGCGTGAACCCTATCAAATGGGTGCGGAAATCTATGGTGTGTCTGATCTCTCGGCAGATCTGGATATTTTGCATCTGATGCTGGAGGCCTTGCATCGCATTGGGTTGCACACCATGACGCTGGATGTAGGCCATGTGGCATTTTTTCGCACCCTGATGCAACAAGCTGGGTTGGATGAAAAGCAGGAAACCCAATGGTTCGAAGCCATGCTGCAAAAAGATATTCCCACGCTGCAACAACTGGCAGATGCTCTGGAACAACCCTGGCGTCGGGCTTTATTGGCCTTACCCGAACTCAATGGCCCGGTGGCCATACTGGACAAGGCGCAAGCGCTCTTGCCCCAAAGCCCGGCCGTAACACAGGCATTGGAACAGTTGCGGGCGGTCGCGCAGCATTTCCAGCACCGTGTGGATTTGACCTTCGATCTGGCGGCGCTGCAGGGCTATCATTACCACAGCGGTCTGGTCTTTGCGGTCTATGCTCCTGGCTATGCCGATGCAGTGGCTCGCGGTGGACGGTATGATCACATTGGACGGGCCTTTGGCCGGGCCCGGGCTGCAACGGGCTTCAGCCTGGACTTGCGAGGATTGCTGCCCTCACTGGCCTGATTGCCGGGGGGCCGGTTCGGGATAACGGCTCGCCTCTTTCTTTATTGTTAGTGTTTGTTTTTGGAGCGTAACTGTTCATGGCGCGAAATGTCGTGGTTGTGGGAACCCAGTGGGGGGACGAAGGCAAGGGTAAACTGGTGGACTGGCTGACTGACCGCGTACAGGGCGTCGTTCGGTTCCAGGGTGGGCATAATGCAGGCCATACGCTGGTCATTGGCGGACAAAAAACCGTACTGAGTTTGATTCCGGCGGGCATCTTGCGCACTCACGTGACCTGCTTCATTGGTAATGGGGTGGTGCTGTCCCCCGTTGCGCTCCAGAAAGAAGTTCGTATGCTGGAATCCTCCGGCGTCGACGTGGCTTCCCGCCTGCACATCAGTGATGCCTGCCCTTTGATTCTTCCTTACCATGTGGCCATCGATCTGGCGCGTGAAAACCTGCGAGGCGAATCCAAAATTGGAACCACAGGGCGCGGGATCGGCCCGGCCTACGAAGACAAGGTGGCCCGGCGTGCCTTGCGGGTTCAGGATCTGTTTTATCCGCAACGGTTTGAAGACAAATTGCACGAAGTACTGGACTATCATAACTTTATCCTGACGCACTATTTTAAAACACAGGCAGTGGATTTTGGAAAAGTCCGGGACGAGGCCATGGGGTTGGCGGAATGGTTGCGCCCCATGGTTTCCGATGTTTCGCGTCAGTTATACGAAGCCAATCAGGCCGGGAAAAACCTGTTGTTTGAAGGGGCTCAAGGAACTTTGCTGGACATCGATCATGGAACTTACCCCTACGTGACATCCAGTAACTGCATTGCCGGTGCTGCCGCTCCAGGATGCGGTGTGGGGCCACAACAATTGCATTACGTTTTGGGGATTACCAAGGCCTACACGACTCGTGTGGGTTCTGGACCTTTCCCTACGGAGTTGTTTGATGCCGTGGGTCAGCAGCTATCCAGCCGTGGTCACGAATTCGGTGCAGTGACAGGACGGGCGCGGCGTACGGGCTGGTTTGATGCTGCTGCCCTGAAGCGCTCCATTCAAATCAATGGGGTATCGGGCCTTTGTGTGACCAAACTGGATGTCATGGATGGCCTGGAGTCGGTGAAAATCGGCGTGGGTTACCATATCGATGGCCAGTTGACGGATATTTTGCCTCTGGGCGCGGATGCTATTGCCGAATGTAAGCCGGTGTACGAAGAATTACCCGGTTGGTCAGAAAGCACTGCCGGGATCAATGAAATGGACCAGCTTCCCGCCAATGCCCGACGGTATCTGGAGCGTATGGCTCAACTTTGCGGGGTCCCCGTGGATGTGGTGTCTACCGGTCCTGACCGGGATGAAACCATTGTGGTGCGTCATCCCTTCGATGCTTGAGTGAGTGCCCAAGGGGGCTCTCCCCGGCGCTGCCCGGCCCGAAAGCCAAGGGCCCATTCAGAGCTGAGAAACCAGAGAGTATTGTGCCGTCAGGTTGGCAGAAGAGCCTGACAGGGCCAGATTGCCAAAGGCCGCAGAAATTCCATTGGCCGCCTGAGTTTCCTGATTGAGCAGGGCTTGAAACTGAATCTGTTGAGTGCTGGCCTGCAGGATTCCGTTGGGTTGCAAATAGCTCTGTGCCAGACTGCTCAATTGGGTTGCTACGCCCGTGGTGGGGTTGGAAAAGAGTTGGGTGACACTCACTGGGTTGGCAGCGTAGGCGCTGAGAAATGCTGCCTGATTGAAGTTTAAGGTTCCATCGCCATTGGTTTCGATGCCAATTTGAGACAGACTGGTATACGGTTGCACATTGGTCGCGTTATTGTTATTGACGATGGCATTCATTTGCCCTTGAAGGGCCGGCAGGGTGCTGTCCGTGGCCAGATTGCCTTGCAAGTCCGTGCGAATCAGCGCAACCATGCTGTTATAACTGTTGACCAAGGCTTGCACATCCACACTGGCTTGTGCAGGGTTGGGGGTTACATTGAGTGTGGCGGTGCCGACGGCGTTGAGGTTGAGGGTAATGCCGTTGTTCATGTTGCTTAAGGTGTTTCCCGGCGCATTGAAGACGGCCTGGTTGATGTTCCCCAGGGCATTCTGGGCTGGGGCTTGAAGCGTGAGTCCGTTGCCCGTTCCGCCGCTGTGATAGGTTAAAAAGCTGGCCAAGGTGGTATCGCCGCTGACGCTCACATTGAAGGTGTTAGCGGCCCCCGTGGGCCCGGTCAAAACCAGTTGATACGAGCTTCCGTTTGAAGCTACCGAGGCGGAAACCCCAAAGTTGGCGGCGTTGATGGTACTGGCGATCCCCGTTAGCGTGTTATTGGGGCTGGCAATTGTGACGCTTTGAACAGAGCCATTCCCAAACTGAAAGCTGATGGTGCTGCTGGAACCGGAACCAATGGCAAGCCCCGCACTGGATTGGGTTCCTGAAAGCAGCGTTTGTCCTTGTGCCAATTGTGCAACGGTGACGGTGTATATTCCTGTGGAACTGGCCGGGGCACTTCCCGTCAAGATACCCATGGGTGTGGCGCTGGCATTGCCATAGGAAAAGGGTGCGTTAGTGGCCAGACTTTCTGCGGCAGATTGGAGTGCCGAGAGAGAGCTTTGGAGTTGCCCGTAACTGGAAATCTGGCTTTGTACGCTGCTGGTGTTCGAACCAATGCTACCGGAAAACCCTTGCTGCAAGGGGCTGACCAACACGGCCGTGAGGGTTTGTGTGTAGGGATTGTACAAGACTCCCAACGTATTGACGGCAGAAGAACTGTTCATGTCCGCAGCCGTTGAAATAACCCGGCACACCGCGGGGGTGATGCCTGTAGGCAAGAAAAAGTCACCATAGCCAGGGGATGAAACGGTGGGTATGGCGGCTGTATTCTCCATAGCCCGACCATTGTTGGAGCAGGAGGCGCTCTTCCAAGGCGGCCTTGAAGTTCAGGACTCCCAATAATGCCAGCCACAGGTAGGCAGGATCGAGTCTCTCAGCGCCTAGAGCAATACCAGCCATGACCATGAGCAAGGCGACGTACATCGGATGCCGGATGTGGCGATAGGGCCCTGAGGTGACCAATCGAGCGCCTGCCTTGGGTTCCGGACGGATATTGAAGTTGCCGGGGTGATTGTGAAGTAAAACCCAAAGAGCCAGTAGTGACCCCATTGAAAGAATGGCCAGTGGCAGGGCACGCAACGTCCACGGCCACGCTTGAAGCACGATGAGGGCTATCAAAAGAAACTGGGCGCTCACCCAGATCAGGGATTGAGATCGGATACCCACCACAGAACCTCACCGTTTTGGGCAGAGTTTTGATTCTACCAAAAATCAGTGGTGTATGTCAGGAGTATATCAAGCCAGATACGCTGGGGGTGTTTCCCGTGGGGCGGGGAGAAGGAAAAACAGGCCGGTACCCGTTTGTACGCCGACCGTCAAAACGGTCAGTCCGGGTCGTCGGATTGTGCCTGCTCAACCCAATCTGCCGGAATTGTTTTGGAAGGGTGAATGCCCAGTTGTTTGAGCATTTCGGCTTGGCGAATCAGGTTGCCTCGTCCGCTTGAAAGACGTTGGCGTGCACCATCAAAACTTCGTTGGGCTTGAGTGAGGCGTTGCCCCAATTCATCCAGGCAAGTGACGAAGCCCACCAACTTATCGTAAAGATCTGCGCCCCGGCTGGCAATTTCCTGGGCATTTCGGTTTTGCGATTCCTGGCGCCACAGGTGAGCCACGGTTCGCAATACAAACAACAGGGTGGAAGGACTGACCAGCAGGACATTTTTCTCCCAGGCCTGCATGAAGAGGCTTTGATCGTGGGACATTGCCAATACGAAGGCTGGTTCCAGCGGAATGAACAGAATCACGAAGTCCAGGGATTTCAAGCCGTACAACTCCTGATAACGACGTTCGGAGAGTTCCTTGATATGCCCGCGAACTGACTCCAGATGACGGCGCAGGGCCAGTTCCTGTTGTTCGGGATCGGTTGCATGGACAGATTGTTCATAGGCCACCAAAGACATTTTGGCGTCGATGACCAGATGCCGCTCTTGCGGCAGATGCAGGACCACATCGGGTTGAGCGCGTGAACCATCGGAGCGCATCTGACTCACCTGCACGTGATATTCATGATCACGACGCAGTCCCGAGCCTTCCAGAACGCGTTCCAGGATCAATTCCCCCCAATTTCCCTGCACTTTGCTGGAGCCTTTGAGGGCTGAGGTAAGATCTCGCGCTTCCTGGGTCAGGTGTTGGTTCAGTTCCATCAACTGAAGGACTTGTTGAGCCAGAGCAGAGCGGTCTTTGCCCTCCTGCATGTAAAGACTTTCCACCTTGCCCTGAAATTCATGCAGACGGGACTTGAGAGGTTCCAGCAACTGCCCCAGGCTGGATTGGTTAAGCTCGGTGAAGCGCCGGGATTTTTCTTCAAACAAATCGCTGGCCAGCGCTTTGAACTGATACGTCATGGATTCGCGGGCTTCTTGAAGCGCCGTTAGCCGCTGTTCGTTCTGGCTTTTTTCCAGGAGCAATTGGCCATTGGTCTGGGCGAGTTGGGCGGATAGTTCTCTGAGCTGGCCTTCCTTGTCTTCCAGTCTTTGCTCCTGGGTCAGGAGCCTGGTTTCCAGTAGGCTGCGCAACAATTCCTGTTGTTCCAGTTGATAGCGCCATTTTGACGCGCGCAGAAAATAAAACAGGTTACCGCCCAGCAGCAACAGCATGCACAGGAATAGCAGCAGTTCCTGGGTGTTCATGGGGTGGGGCCATGGGGCCGTCGTGCGACCACCAGAACCTCATTTCCTTCCATGAATTCATGAACTTGGGTTGTCATACCCTGAGCATGAAAGGCCTCGACGATTTCTTGCGGTCGGAGCAGATGATTCCCCTGGATGTACTCGCTCAGGTTTTGGAAGGCGAGCCCCCGGCGTGCGGGAAGTCTTAAGGTTTCTCGTTGTTCTGGCCAGGCTGGTTCCCAAATGACCGCATGTCCTCCTGGCTTGAGATGGTCATGGAGCCACTGAAAGATTCCCTTTTGATCCCGTTCCCACACGTGGTGCAGGGCACGGTTCATGGCAATCAGATCCACGGCTTCCTGCTGGTCAAAATCATGAATATCGCCTTGCTGGAACTGCAATCGATTCTCCAGTCCCTCTGCTAAAGCCTTGGTGCGAGCCTGCCGGATATTTTCTTCAAAGCCATCCAGGCCGATACCCCGCAGGTGTTTGCAACGGCGCGCCAAGGCGCGCAAATACCAACCATTGCCACATCCCAGATCGAGTGCCAGTCCTCCTTGGGTATCCACCTCGGTGAATACGGATAAAGCGGGGCATATGGTCTGTTCGAACAGGGTTCCAAAGCCGTGTTCCAGCATGGGGCCAAACCAGGGTAGCAGCGTGGCCCGTTCTCCAAGAACCGCTTCGCCAGGGCGCTCCCCACTGGGAAGTAACTCTGCAGCACGATCTGCCACGTGCGCCGAGACCATGGCTTGAATGACCATGGGCATGAGAGTTTCCGGATGGTCTGGACACATCAGCAAGCCCACTTCGGATAGTCTGAAGGTTTCGCCGTCTGCTTCGAGATATTCGAAGGCATAAGCCGCATCACACCATACCCTGACGTAGCCCGGGTCATTATGGGAGGCTGCGGCCAGCATGCTACTGGTGGCTTGCGACATGCGCTGCAGGGTTGCAAACAGTTTTCCCGTGATCCCGATGTAGGCCACGTGCAAGCGGGTGGCGCCTTGAGCCTGTTGGCGAATTTGGTTTTTCAGTACTTCTGCGGACATGGTAAACCCCTATCGAGTTTGCAATACACCCGGCATCGGTGCATTATTGGCGTGATGTTAGTGCAAGCGCAAAGTGGCCTTTACGGCTTTGCGTGTGCATCTGCAAGACCATCGATTTTCGAAAAAATTCCTTCTCTAACCCTGACTACGCCATGAAAACAAAAAATAAACCCAGTGCGGCAAGCAAGTCTCCTGCGCGTTCCAGGGGTTCTGACAAAACGGCAGTGATCAAGACTGCACAAGATTACGAAGCCCAGTTGCGTTTATTGCAAATCGAACTGGTCAAGTTCCAGCGTCATTGTATCAGCCAGGGCGAAAGGATTCTGGTGTTGGTGGAGGGGCGGGACGGCGCAGGCAAGGACGGTACCATCAAACGCCTGGTGGAGCATCTCAGCCCGCGCGACACGCGCGTCGTGGCTTTGGGAAAACCTTCCGATACCGAAGCGGGGCAATGGTATTTTCAGCGTTATGTGCATCATCTTCCCAGTCGCGGCGAATTTGTTCTTTTCAATCGCAGTTGGTATAACCGGGCCGGGGTAGAGCAGGTCATGGGTTTTTGCACACCCGAGCAATATGAAGATTTCATGAATACGGTCACCACCTTCGAATCCATGCTGGTGCGCTCCGGCATCCGTTTGTTCAAGTATTATCTGGACATTACCCGTGAGGAACAGGTCAAACGTTTGCGCGAGCGCCAGCGCAATCCCCTCAAGCAGTGGAAACTCAGTCCCATCGACAAGGTTGCACTGCGCAAGTGGAAAGCCTACAGCATGGCGCGTGATGCCATGTTGCTCAGAACCCATCATCAGGCGGCTCCCTGGACGGTGGTGCATTCCAATGACAAAAAGAAAGCGCGCCTCAATTTGTTGCGACACTTTTTGTCTCATCAGGATTACCCGGACAAGAAACCCAGTGTTTTGCTTTGGAATAACTCGGTCATCGATGATTGGCCCATTGGGGGTGCACCCCTGCCAGAATTGGCCGAGTAAGCGAGCAACTTGCCCACACCCACCAAAATCTCTGCGGGTTGGCATTCGTTTTATCCGATTTTTACAATCCACATCTTGATTATGGAAGGAGAAACCCCATAATCACAACAGTACATTCGATTTCAGGAAACCATTATGCTTGCCATACGCCGTGCTCGTGACCGGGGACATGCAAACCACGGCTGGTTGGAGAGTTGGCATACCTTCTCCTTTGCGGATTATTTTGATCCGGCCCAGATGGGCTTTGGTGCGTTGCGGGTCATCAATGACGATCGGATTGCCCCCGCACAAGGCTTTGGCACTCATCCCCATCGGGATATGGAGATCATCACCTACATGTTGGAAGGCACTCTGGAGCACCAGGACAGCATGGGGCATCGCCGTGCCCTGCACACCGGTGAGGTGCAACGCATGACTGCCGGAACAGGCCTGACCCACAGCGAATTCAATGCTTCAGAAACCGAGCCCGTCCATCTGCTACAGATCTGGATCGAACCCGAACGGCGGGGATTGACTCCAGAGTATGAGCAAAAACCATTTCTCCTGGAAGATGGCCCCGCGCATTTTCGGTTGATCGCATCTCCGGATGGACGTGATGGCAGTCTCACAATTCATCAGGATGTATCCTTATACGCGGCCGTTCTGAAAGAGGACGATACGTTGGAGCATCGGTTTGCCCCGGGGCGTCGGGGTTATTTGCAAGTGGCTACGGGCGATTTGGTGCTGGATGGACATTTGCTGCGCGCGGGTGACGGTGTGCGGATTAGCCAGCAAGAGCGGATTGCCTTGGGCTCTCCCAAACGTGCTGAAATCCTGTTGTTCGATCTGCCGTGACGGTGAGATCTCTGCGTCGTAGGCCGCAGCGGGAAGGGTGTGGCAAGCTCTAAAAACATGATTCAAAATCAATGAACTACCCATCACCCCTCATAGAAGCTGTGTTGCTGCGGCGGTATAAGCGCTTTTTGGCAGATGTGCGTCTGCCGGATCAAACCGAACTGACGGTTCATGTACCCAATACGGGATCCTTGCTGGGTTGTCTGGAACCAGGCTCTCCGGTGTGGATTCGCGATTCTGGTCATACCGGACGGCGGTACCGGTATACCTGGGAGCAGGTGCAGGTTCGGGGGGCCCGAGTCGGGATCAACACGCACATGGCCAATGCCTTGGTGGGCGAAGCACTGGACCTGGGTTTGTTCCCAACCTTGCGGGATTACCCCCAACGTCGTGCTGAAATGGCCTATGGGAGTGAAGGCAGCCGCGTGGACTGGTATTTGACGGGTACAGCCTTGCAGCCTTGTTTTCTGGAAGTAAAAAACGTGACCGCTGCGGTGCAGGGGGGCATTGCACTGTTTCCGGATGCGGTGAGCCTTCGTGCCCAAAAGCACTTGCGAGAACTGATGGCGCAGGTGGCCGCTGGATATCGATCCGTCCTGATCTTCTGTGTTCAGCGCGAGGATGTCACAAGCGTGGCGCCCGCCGAGGAGATCGATCCCGTCTACGCAGCGTTGCTGCGTCAGGCAGGGAAAGCAGGTGTGGAGTTGATCGGTGCCGGGGCGGTCTTGTCGAATGTCGCCGTGACATTGACCCGCCAATTGCCGGTTTCCTTGTAACCCCATACCTTGACCCGATGGAGGGCCACGAGGCGGGATACCTGATCAACAAAATGACAATTTTCTGTTTGTATGAAATGTAACGGGAGGATCATCAGTATGAGTCATGCCATTCGAATGCACCGCACGGGAGGCCCCGAGGTGTTGACCTGGGAGTCGGTGGATGTGGGGGCTCCTGGCCCCGGGCAGCTGCGTTTGCAACAACGGGCGGTGGGATTGAACTACATCGATGTGTATCACCGCACAGGGCTTTATCCCATGGCGTTGCCAGCCATTCCAGGAATGGAAGCAGCGGCTGTCGTGGAATCGGTGGGACCGGGCGTGACCGAGTTTGCAGTGGGCGATCGGGTTGCCTATGCATCAGGACCCTTGGGAGCCTATGCCGAGGTTCGTCTGATGCCAGCCAATCGGGTAGTGAAAATTCCGGAAGGAATTTCTGATGGGCAAGCTGCGGCCATGATGTTGCAAGGGTTGACGGTTCAGTATCTTGTGCGTCGAACCTATCCCGTCAAGAGCGGGGACACCATTCTGGTCCATGCGGCGGCCGGAGGGGTGGGGTTGATGCTCTGCCAATGGGCCAAGTATTTGGGGGCTACGGTCATTGGAACGGTGAGCACACCCGAAAAGGCAGCCTTGGCCAAAGCTCACGGGTGTGATCATACCATTCTGTACACCCAGGAAGATTTTGTCCAGCGTGTATTGGCTCTTACCCAAGGGGGCAAGGTACAGGTGGTCTATGATTCCGTGGGCAAGGATACCTTCATGGGCTCACTGGAGTGTTTGGCCCCCTTGGGGATGCTGGTGCTTTTTGGCCAGTCCTCAGGGCCGGTGCCCCCCTTTGATCTGGGGCTTCTCTCCACCAAGGGTTCCTTGTTCGTTACGCGTCCCACCTTGGCTACCTATACCGCGGAGCGTCATGATCTGGTGTCTGCTGCCGCCGAACTCTTCGACCGTGTCCTGAAGGGCCATGTGCGCGTGGAAATTCACCAGCGTTACCCGCTGCGGGATGCCCAGCAAGCCCATCGTGACCTGGAAGCTCGTCGTACGACAGGCTCTACCATCCTGACGGTATAGTGGGTGAGGTACGACAGAGTTGCTCAAAGGCCTGACGGGGCAGGCTGACCGGGCGCCCTTTCAGGCTCACCCAGTTCAAGGGGCGTTCCAGGGTTCCTGAGACCAGAGGGATCTCCTGTAATCGTCTCTGGTCAATGGCCGATTGCACCATGATTCTGGGAATGAGACAGATGCCTCCCCCGGCCAGAACCATTTGAATGGCCGCCATGTTGCTGCCCACCTCGATGCGGCGTTTGGGCTCGAATCGGTGTTCCAGAAAAAACTGATTGACCACGTCCCCGGTGCCCGACCCGCTTTCACGCACGATCCAGCATTGCTTCTCCAGAGCCGTGGGGATGACGTGCAGGGTAGGGGATGCGATTAGCGTCAATCTTTCTTTGCGCCAGATCTGGCAGTTTAGTCGCACATCGGACACAGGGCCTTCCACTAGTCCGATATCCACTTGGTAATCCAGCACCTGGTGCTGGATGGTCAATGAATTGCCGCTCACCAAACTCACCTCGATATCGGGAAGTTGCTGCGTAAATTGCGCCAGATAGGCGGGTAACCAGTATGCGGCAATCGTCGTGCTGGCGCCCACGACCAGACGTCCGCGACGTAACCCGCGTCGCGCCTTGATATCTTCCAGCATGACCTGTTCCAGCGCAAAGATGGAGCGTGCCTGGTCGTACAGCGCCTGCCCCGCCTCGGTCAGGCGTACTTGTCGTGAGGTGCGTTCCAGCAAGCGGATTTCCAGATCCAGTTCCAATTCGCGCACCGCTTTGGATATGGCCGGTTGAGTCAGGTGCAAGGCCACTGCAGCTTGGGTGAAGCTTTGGTGGCGGGCGACTTCCACAAATGCGCGGAGATATTGAAAGTTGATATTCATATCCAATAGTAATTAAAACATGAAAATAATCAATTGGAGTTATATTATAAAACCGGCCTATTATGTTGAATGGTTATATCCATACAACAAGGAAGAATAATATGACCCACAATCACAGCAATGTCCACGTGCACCCGGGGCTTGTGGCGCAACCCCTGTTCAAGGGACGCCTGCCGGGCCTGTGGTTGGCGGGAATTGGCAGTGCGCTGATCATGTGGGTGGCTAATCTTCCTTCCGTTCAACGGACCGGTTTGAGTTCTCTAACCATTGCCATCGTCATGGGCATGGTGCTGGGCAATACGGTTTTTCCTAAAATGGCGCATGTCTGCGCACCGGGGGTGGATTTTTCCCGCAGCACCTTATTGCGTCTGGGTGTCATCCTATATGGTTTTC